>CBDTYP010000132.1:0-8148 GCA_965364645.1 uncultured Gammaproteobacteria bacterium
ACAGCACCTGGAAGGAGACGTTGATGTCGAAGGCCTCGGTCTCCACGCTGCCGAGATACAGGGCCAGGGTCATCGCGCCCGCCACGCCACAGTAGAACGATGAGACGGCGAACGCCGTCAGCTTTGTCTGCATGGGCTTGAAGCCGATGATCTCCGCGGCAATGTCCATGTCCCGGATGGCCATCCAGGATCGCCCGATATGACTGCGGACGATGTTCTTCGCCGCCAGCGCCAGCAACGTCACCAGGATGAGCGCCATGATGTAGCGCGCCTCGGCGGTGGCCGCCGGGCCCGTCACCATGACCCCGAAGATGGTGCGCGGCGGCATGGTAATGGTCCCGGAGGGGTTGTAGTTGTAGAACCAGGGCACCTTGTTGAACATCCAGCTCAGGAAGAACTGCGCCGCCAGGGTCGCCACCGCAAGATAGAAGCCCTTGATGCGCAGGCTCGGGGTGCCGAAGATGAGGCCGACGCCGGCAGTGACGACGCCGGCCAGCAGGAACACGACGACGATGTTGAGATCGGGGAAGGCCGTTGCCAGCTTGTAGGTCGCATAGGCGCCGACCGCCATGAAGGCGCCGGTGCCGAGGCTCAGCTGCCCGGCGTAGCCGAGCAGCAGATTGAGCCCGATGGCCGCCATGCTGAAGACCAGGAACGGGATCAGCACGGCCTGGAGCCAGTACTCGCTCGCGACGAAGGGCACGACGAGATACGCGACCGCGATCAGGGCGCCGACGATCCACCGATCCTGGATGATGGGGAAAATCGCCTGATCGGCGTCGTAGCTCGTTTTGAATTGTCCCGCTTCCCGGTAGAGCATGTCCGTCAGACCCTTTCGATGATGCGTTCGCCGAACAGCCCCTGCGGGCGGAACAACAGGAAAACGAGGGCGAGCACGTACGCGAACCAGTTCTCGATGGCTCCGCCGACCAGCGGGCCCCAGTAGATCTCCGCGACCTTCTCGCCCACGCCGATGATGAGCCCGCCGATGATGGCGCCGGGGACCGACGTGAAGCCGCCGAGGATGAGCACGGGCAGGGCCTTCAACGCGATGAGCGAGAGCGAGAACTGCACGCCGCTCTTCGCGCCCCACATGATTCCCGCCACCATGGCCACGATGCCCGCCACCGACCAGACGATGATCCAGATGGTCTTGAGCGGGATCCCCACCGACATCGCCGCCTGGTGATCGTCCGCGACCGCGCGCAGCGCGCGACCCACCGGCGTCTTGTGGAAGAAGATCGCGAGACCCGCCACCAGCGCCGCGCCGATGGCGGCCGCGATGAGATCGAACTGATTGAGGAGCACGCCGTGGAATTCGAAGGACTCACTGGGAATGCCCACGTCGAGACGCTTCACGTTGCTGCCCCAGAGAGTCTCGCCCAATCCCTCGAGGAAGAACGTGAGCCCGATGGTGGCCATGAACATGATGATGGGCTCCTGGTTCACCATGGGCCGGAGCACGACGCGCTCCACGGCGAAGGCGAGCGCGATCATGACCAGCATCGTCAGAATCAACGCGAGCCAGACCGGCACGCCGTGCTCCATCAACCCAACGAGCGTCAGCGCGGCGAACAGCACCATGACGCCCTGGGAGAAGTTGAACACGCCGGACGCCTTGAAGATGAGAACGAAGCCGAGCGCCACGAGGGAGTACATGACACCGGTCAGCAGCCCGTTGATGACCACCTCGATGAAGAAGAGAGGGAACTCCCACATGTCCGCGAAGGGAGCGACGAAGAAGGCGTGCAGCAATTCCATGACGACTATCGCTCTCGGTATCAGTCGTGGGCGACGCCGAGATAGGCGTCCACGACCTCTTTGTTGGCGCGAACCTCGTCCAGCGAGCCGTCGGCGATCTTCCGCCCGTAGTCGAGTACCACCACCCGATCGGAGATATCCATTACCACGCTCATGTCGTGCTCGATCAAGACGATCGTCGTGCCGAACTCGTCGTTCACGTCGAGGATGAAGCGGCACATGTCTTCCTTCTCCTCGGTATTCATGCCCGCCATGGGCTCGTCCAGCAGCAACATAACCGGTTCCGCCGCCAACGCCCGCCCCAGCTCGACGCGCTTCTGCAGCCCGTAGGGCAAGCGGCCGACGACGGTCTTGCGGATAGCCTGAATCTCGAGGAAATCGATCACGTGCTCGACGTATGCACGGTGCTCCATCTCTTCGCGGCGGGCGGGACCGATATGCAGTGCCGCCAGGAACAGGTTCGCGTGCATCTTCAGGTTGCGACCCGTCATGATGTTGTCGAGCGTCGTCATGCCCTTGAACAGGGCGATGTTCTGGAAGGTACGGGCGATCCCCTGGGCGGCTGCGTCGTGAGGGCGCATCTGCTTGCGCGTCTGACCCCTGTAGGTGATCTCGCCGTCCTGGGGATGATAGAACCCGTTGATGACGTTGAGCATGGAGCTCTTGCCGGCCCCGTTGGGACCGATGATGGCTCGGATCTCCTTTTCCATAACGTCGAAGCTGACGTCCTCCAGCGCCTTCACGCCGCCGAAGGAGAGGCTCACGTTGTTCACGTCGAGCAGCACGGCACCGTTGGAGCGTTCGTTATCGGACATCCCGCACCGCTCCGTCAGCTCGCCTTGGCGACGGGCGCCGTCGTCGGCACGTCGCGGAGCTCGAGGTCCGCCTTGATCATGCCCGTGCGGCCGTCTTCGAAGGTCACCTGGCTCTCCATCGCGAAGCGCTCCTTGTCAGAGTAGAGGGCCTCGATGAGCGGCCCGTAGCGCTCGGCGATGATCCGGCGCCGCACCTTCAGCGTGCGGGTGAGCTCGCCGTCATCGGCGTCGAGCTCCTTGGGGAGAATCAGGAATCGCCGGATCTGCGACCCGGATAGATGCGCATCGCCGGCGAGATCCGTATTGACCCTGGCCAGATCCTCCCGGATGAGGTCGATCACGTCGGACTGCGCGGCCAGCTCCTGATAGCTCGCGTAGGCGATGTTGCGCTTCTCCGCCCAGTTGCCGACCGCTTCCTGATCGATGTTGATAAAGGCCGTGACGTAGTCGCGCTCGTTGCCGAACGTAACCGCCTCCTTGATGTCCGGGAAAAACTTCAGCTTATTCTCGAGATACTTGGGCGCGAACATGGAGCCGTCGTTGAGCTTACCCACGTCCTTGGCACGGTCGATGATCTTGAGGTGCCCGTCCTCATCGAAGAACCCCGCGTCCCCGGTGTGCACCCAGCCGTCCTCGGTCTTGGTCTCCGCCGTCGCCTCCGGATTCTTGTAATAAGACTGGAAGACGCCGGGACTGCGGTACATGACCTCGCCGCCATCGGTAATCTTAATCTCTACCTGCGGGGCGGGCGTCCCGACGGTGTCCGGCTTGATCTCGCCGTTGGGCTGCATGGTGACGAAGACCGCCGCCTCCGTCTGACCGTAAAGCTGCTTGATATTGATCCCGAGCGAGCGATAGAAGTCGAAGATATCCGGCCCGATGGCTTCGCCGGCAGTGTAGGCGATGCGGGTGCGGGAAAAACCCAGCGTATTCTTGAGTGGACCGTATATGAGGATCTCGCCGAGCCAATAGAGCAATCGATCCTTCAACGACACGGACTTACCGTCGAGGATCCGGACTCCGACCCGCTTGGAGACGCCCATGAAATAGTGGAACAGTCTGCGCTTGAGCTTCGCGGCGTCCTCCATGCGGATCATGACGTTTGTGAGGAGGCTCTCGTAGATGGCCGGCGGCGCGAAGAAATACGTGGGACCGACCTCGCGCAGATCGTGCATGACCGTCGCGCTGCTCTCCGGACAGTTGACGCAGAAACCCGCGACGTAGGACTGACCGAAGGAGAAGATGTTGTCCCCGACCCACGCCATCGGCAGGTAGGCGAGAACCTCGTCGTCCTGACGAAGCCCGTCCCGCTCAACAGAATTCCGCGCCGTCACGAGAACGTTCCCGTGGCTCAGCATGACGCCCTTGGGGTTGCCGGTCGTCCCGGACGTATAAAGAATGATGGCAATATCCGAGCCCGAACCTTCGGCGATCTCTCCATTTAGGAAATCCGGTTCCCTCTCACGCAGCGCGCGCCCGAGCTTCTGCACGCCCGAGTAGGAATGGAGAAAGTCGTGCTCGTACTTCCTGAGGCCCCGGGCATCGTCGAAGATGACCACCTCGAGCTTCGGACAGCTCTCCTTGATCTCCAGCAGCTTGTCCACCTGCTCCTGGTTCTCGCCGATGGCGAAACGCACGTCAGCGTGATCGACGACGAACTGCAGCTCGTTGGCGACGGAATCCTGGTACATGGGGACGGGCACGCCGCCGAGCGCCTGGGCCGCGCACATGGCGCCGTAGAGCCGCGGGCGGTTGTCGCCGATGATGGCGATCTTGTCGCCGCGCTGGAATCCGAGCTCCGCGAGCCCGCAGGCGAGATCCTGAATCTCCTCGGCCAGGTCGTGCCAGGTCCACGACTGCCAGATGCCGAATTCCTTCTCCCGGGCCGCGTGGGCGTCCCGATAGCGCACGGCGCGATCGAGGAGCAACTTCGGAAACGTATCCAGCGCGGACTCGTCCGCCGCCGGGTTGGCCGTTGCCTCAACCATCAACTCACTCCCCTCAACCCGGAATCACGATAGACACGCGCTGGCGATGACCACCTGGAATCGGCCAGATGGGAAACGCTGCAACCGGGACGAATTTACCTAGAAGAGAACTCCTGACGACTTTCTAATTATTTGAATTCACGGGCCATTTCTTGCCGCCGGCGCTCCCGCACGGACCCCGGCGGCGGCAGGTGCACATCCTAACCGCATAGCGGCCCCCATGCCATCACTTCGGCTGCATGCGGATAGCGCCATCCAGGCGGATGACCTCACCGTTCAGCATGGCATTCTCCGCGATGTGCACCACCAGCGCCGCGTACTCCTCCGGGCGGCCGAGGCGGGCGGGAAAAGGCACCTGGGCGCCCAGACTCTGCTGCACCTCCTCGGGCATGCCGTGGAGCATCGGCGTGCTCATCAGACCCGGGGCGATGGTCACGACCCGCACGCCGAAGCGGGCCAGCTCCCGGGCGATGGGCAGGGTCATGGCGGCGACACCGCCCTTCGACGCGCTGTAGGCGGCCTGGCCGATCTGGCCCTCGAAGGCGGACACCGAGGCGGTGTTGACGATCACACCCCGCTCGCCGCTCTCCCCGTCGGGCTCCCGCGCCGTCATGTCCGCCGCGGCCAGCCGGATCAGGTTGAACGTGCCCACGAGATTGACCTGGATTACCTTGTCGAAGTCGGCCAGGGGCATGGGCCCCTCGCGCCCGACGACCCGAGCGGCAGGCGCGATGCCGGCACAATTGACCAGGATGGCCGCCTCGCCCTGCTCGGCGCGAGCGGCGGCGACGGCCTGCTCCGCCTGGCCGGCGTCGGTCACGTCGCAGGCGAAGGCCACACCGCCGATGGGCTCGGCCACGGCCCGGGCGGCGTCGACGTCCATGTCGAGGAGCGCGACCTTTACGCCTCGCTCCGCGAGCACCCTCGCTGTCGCGGCGCCAAGGCCGGATGCGCCGCCCGTGATGAGCGCCGCCTTGCCGTCCAGCTTCACGGCAGCACCACGTCGGGCAGCTCACTCAGGGTGCGCAGCTGCACGTCGGGACGATCGGGAAGGCGCTCCTCGGCCTGGCTGAAGCGATTCACCCACGCGACCCTGAATCCGAAGGTCGCCGCGGCGGCCGCGTCCCAGGCGTTGGACGACTGAAAGCTCACCTGGCGCGGCTCCACCTCGAGCCGGTCCACCGCCAGCTGGTAGACACTCGAATGGGGCTTGAAGATGCCGAGGTCGTGCACCGAGAAGACGGCGTCCAGCAGCTCCTCCAGCTTCGAGTTCCTCACCGCGGCATCGAGCATCTCCGGTGAGCCGTTGGAGAGGAGCGCGGTACGCATACCGTTCTCCTTGAGGCGGGTAAGAACTTCCGGGACCTCCGCATAACAATCCAGTTCCAGGTACGCGTTCAGAAGATCGTCGCGCAGCGCCGAGTCTGATACGCCGTTGGCATCCAGTGCATAGTCCAGGGCTTCGCCGGTCACCTGCCAGAAGGGTACGTAACGATCCATGAGGCTGCGCAGCCAGGTGTACTCCAGCTGCTTGGTGCGCCACATGACGGAGACCGCGTCCGCCTTGTCTCCCAACCGCGATTTATGGTGACCCACCGCGGTGTGCACGTCGAACAGCGTGCCGTAGGCGTCGAACACGCAGACCTTGATGTCGTCGAACTTCACAGCCATCCCCCTCAGATGTTCGCGCGGATGCGTTCCGCCAGCTGGCCGATGGCATCCATGTCGCCGGGCCTTAGCCCCCAGTTCAGCTTCAGCTCGTCGCCTTCCCCGCGGGGCAGAACATGCATGTGGAAATGGAAGACCGACTGCGCGGCCGCCGGCCCATTGGCCTGGACTAGATTGATTCCACCCGGACTCAGAGTCTTCTCGATAGCGGCGGCGACTCTCTTCGCCGTCACCACGGTCGCGGCGATCGCCGCGTCGGAGATTCCGTACACATCGGCGGAATGCTCCTTCGGGATGACCAGCGCATGGCCTTCGTTGGCGGGATTGATGTCCATGAAGGCGAAGGTCGCGCCGTCCTCGTGGATCTTGAAGCTCGGGATTTCGCCGGCGATGATCTTGCAGAAGATGCAGTCTGTGCTCATGGGTTGATCGTCAGATCGCTTCGCGGTCGGTTTTGACTGGGTAGGCGTATGTTAACGTTTTGGATTCGGAAGTCCCACGTTGATGAGTGGGCTCGTGAGTGCGCTCGTGAAACTCGACGTTTCCGTCGGCACCGATCAGGAGCACCGTCGAGGAACGCGTGCCGTAGTCGCCCGTGCTGATGAAGATCGGCGAGAGCGCGCGTTCCCGTTCGTATCCAATGCCCGTATCCGGCAGCGACTCTTCACCCGCTGTGCGCCGGTCCGACAGGAGGTCGAACATCTCGTCTGGATCGACGTCCCGCGGCTCCAGCAAAGTCTCGAAACGCTTCTTGCCCTGGACGAGTTTGGGCCAGGGAGTGTCCAGAAGCGCGTTGCTGATACCGTAGGCGCCGGGCGCCAGTGCGCGCGGCTCGCCGCCTCGATTGGAGTACCAGTGCAGCTCGTCGCGGTCGCCGACGAGCAGGTTGAATCCGTTGTATACCCCGGCACCGGGGCCCAGCGATCCCACGTAGTCACCCGGGGTGACCTCCGAGAGCAGGAAATCGCTCACCAGGCGACCCCGGGTGGGAGCATCGGGAGTAACGCCACCGCCGCCGCGATAGTTCGTGAGCGCCGCGAAGCGCCCCCCGCGGGTCACGCCGAGCCAGGTCCCCCCGCCGGCGAGATCCCGCCCCGCCAGCAGCCCCGGGGCGTCGTCCCAGAAGGCGGCGGGCGCCGTGGGCCGTTCGTAGAACTCGTCCCGGTTGGCCGCCACCACCAGCGGAAAAGCCGCATGGCGCCGCCAGGCAAGAAAGATGAGACACATGGACCGGGATGGTACCCGAGATCGGGAAAACCCGGGTCAGAGACGCATTTCCCTCACGGAAAACCCGGGTTTTCCGGTCACATGGATCGGCGGTACTTGCCGCCGACCTCGAACAGGGCGTCCGTGATCTGCCCGAGCGAGCAGCAGCGCACCGCGTCCATGAGTACCGCGAAGACGTTCTCGCCTTCGATGGCGGCTTCCTGCAGGCGCTGGAGCGCGGCTGATGCCTCGTCCCCGTGTCGCCCGTGGAACTCGGCCAGCCGCGCGAGCTGGCCTTCCTTCTCGTCGTCGGTGGAGCGCGCCAGCTCGATGGTTGTCGCCGCTTCCTCCGGGTGGGGGTTCAAGAACGTGTTGACGCCGACGATGGGCAGCGAGCCGTCGTGCTTGCGGCTCTCGTAGTAGATGGACTCGTCCTGGATCTTGCCGCGCTGGTAACCGGTCTCCATCGCGCCGAGCACGCCGCCGCGTTCGGCGAGGCGCTCGAACTCCTTGAGTACCGCCTCCTCGACCAGGTCGGTCAGCTCGTCGATGATAAACGCGCCCTGCAGCGGATTCTCGTTCTGCGCGAGCCCCCACTCCTTGTTTACTATCAGCTGCACGGCGAGCGCCCGGCGCACCGACTCTTCCGACGGTGTCGTCACGGCCTCGTCGTAGGCGTTGGTGTGCAGGCTGTTGCAGTTGTCGTAGGT
>CBDTYP010000133.1:0-8123 GCA_965364645.1 uncultured Gammaproteobacteria bacterium
GTCATCGTCTCGCTGGGTGGATCGGGCCGCGCCTCAGCCTGCCGGCGATTCCGGCGGAGCTCTGGGCGAGCAACCCCTCCGTCTTGCGCCTGGCCGCGGCTCCAGGCGCGAGCCGCAGCATGATCGGCATCAGAATCGCATACTCGACTGCCAGGGCACCCCACGTGAGTAGCGGCTCCTCCGCCACGGCCACGGCGCCGAAGCGCGAGCCGGCGAAGTACGAAAGCGGGCCTCCGATGACACCGAAGAGGGCGGCGAGCACCGGCCGGCCAGCGAGCCAGCCGAGCGAGAAGCGAGGCAGCATTGCGAAACCGAGCCACAGGGACACGATCCAGGGCGGCACGACCACGAACGGCCAGGCTTCGTGCGAGGTCGGGTAGGCCGTCGCGCCGATCGCGTGCAGGCTCGAGTCGATGAACGACCCGGCGAGGCCCACGGCGAGGACGTAGCCGAGCTCGCGCCGGCGCTCCGCTGCCGCCGGCACCATGACGAGGTGCAGCACCAGGAACAACGCCACGGCGAGGGGACCGAACCACAGCTCCCCAGCCCCCGCGCCGCACACGGCGGCGAACCAGAAGAGCTGGAAGAGCGCGAAGTTGAGGATGTTCTTCGCCGTCACGCCGTTCGAACCGTGCGTTCTAGCCGGTGTCCTGGCCGCGCCAGCATCATCTGCACGTCGCTGAGGTAACGCTCCGCGAAGCCGCCCTCGCAGTAGCAGAAGTAGAACTCCCACAGGCGCAGGAACTCGTCGGAGTAGCCCAGGGCGCGCGCGTCGTCCCAGCGTTCCCGCAGATTCCGGCGCCAGGCGGCGAGGGTCGTGACGTAATGCGCCCCGATGTCCTCGACGTCGGTCACGCACAGGTCGCTGGCGCGCGTCATAGACGAGCACAATGCGGTCACCGAGGGGATGCAGCAACCCGGAAAGATGTGGCGCTTGATGAAGTCCACCGAACGGCGCGCCTGGTCGAAGTGTTGATCGGCGATCGTGATCGCCTGCAGCGCCATGACTCCGTTCGGCTTCAGGAGCACCGCACAGCGCTCGAAGAACGTGTCGAAGAACTGATACCCCACCGCCTCGATCATCTCGACCGAGACGAGCTTGTCGTAGGTGCCGTCTAGGCGCCGGTAGTCCTCGAGGCGCAGGTCAATACGCTCCTCCAGCCCCGCCGTGCGGATGCGCTCGGCCGCCAACGCGTGTTGCTCGCGCGAGATCGTCGTCGTCGTCACGCGGCAGCCGAACTCGCGCGCGGCGTGCAGGGCGAGCGCGCCCCAGCCGGTTCCGATCTCGAGCAGGTGGTCGTCGGGACGCAGGTCGAGCTTGCGGCACAGGCGGTCGATCTTCGCGATCGAGGCGTCCCTCAGCGAGCTCGTCTCGTCCTCGAAGACGCCGCAGGAGTACGTCATCGTCTGGTCGAGGAAGAGCCCGAAGAAGTCGTTCGAGAGGTCGTAGTGCGCGCGGATGTTCCCACGGCTGCCGCGCTCAGTGTTGCGCCGTAGCGCGTGGTACGCGGCGAGCAGCGGCCGCGAGATGCGCGCGAGCCCGCCTTCGAGCGCGCTCAGGGCCTCCTGGTTGCGGATGAGCGTGCGCACGACGTCGGTGGGCTCGTCGCTGGTCCACCAGCCTTTCGCGTAAGCCTCGCCGGCCCCCACGCTGCCGCGGCGCGCGACGGCGCTCCAGAAGCGCTCGTCGTGCACGCTGATCCGGGCCTGGAGCCCGTCGGCGGCCGAGCTCCCGAGTTCGTGGTTTGCGCCACCGACGCGCAGGCTCAGGGAGCCGCGCTGCATCCGATCGAGCCGCGACATCACGAGGCGCGCCGTCATCGGGAGGCGTGCGGCCTTCTGCAGGCGAACGGGTGTGGCAGCGTTGGGCGGGCTTTCGATGGTCATGACGTGGGGACGTCCTGCACGGACTCGCGTTTCTCAGGGTGGGTGAAGAAGGGCGTTCGCTTCCAGAAGAGACGCGCGGCCTGCCAGTAGATGGCGGCATGCACGCGCAGGGTGAGCAGCGGATGGCGCACGAGCGCGCCGGCGAGGCTGCGGCCCGTAATCGCGCGGCGCCGGCAGGAGAGCCCGGCGTGGAAGACCGCGCGGCCGCCCTCGTAGTTGGTCATGTGCACCTCCAGGCGCTCGCCGGGGACCCGGAAGCGCCACTCGTACACCTGGTCCATGTCGAAGAACGGTGAGACGTGGAAGTCCTTCTGGAAGCTCCACCTCAGCTCGTCGCCGGCGCCGCCCTCGCGCGCGTCGAGCACGTAGGCATGACGCTCGCGCCAGGGGGTGTTCGTGATCTCCGCGACGATCGCCTCGAGCTCTTCACCGGCGCCGTTTACGAAGTAGAACGTGACCGGGTTGAAGACGTAGCCGAACGTCCGCAGTTGCGTGAGCACGCGCACCGGCCCCCGCGGGCGACGCCCTAGCTCGGCCTCGACCCGATCCAGGACCGCCTCTTTCAGCGGTCGCTCAGCGGGACCGAGGTAGTCCGCCCTGCGGAACCACGCGAGGTTGGCCCGGTCCGCCGACCAGAGCCAGCGCCGGCGGAAGAGCCTCGGCAGCTCGTCGAGGTCCAGGAAGAGGAAGAAGAGCCGGTACGCGAAGGCGTGGCGCTTCGGCACGAGCCGCGTGTGGCGCATCCGCCCCTCGTAGATCGCGCTGGCCGTCATACGGCCACCTGCTCGCGAATGTTCTGCACGACGCGCTGCGCGCTCTTCACGCCGTCCTCGTGGAAGCCGTAGCTCCAGTACGCGCCGCAGAAGTGCACGCCGTCCTGACCGTCGATCTCGGCGTGGCGCCTCTGCGCCGCGACGGAGGCCACGGAGTAGATCGGGTGGTGGTAGACGAAGCTGCGCAGCACCTTCTCGGGCGCGACGGCGGCCGTGCGGTTGAGCGTCACGAGGTACGGCGTCTCGATCGACAACGACTGCAGGTTGTTCATCCAGTACGTGACCGTCGGCAGCTCCGTGGGCGGGTCGGTCACGTGGTAGTTCCAGCTCGCCCAGGCGCGGCCGCGACGCGGCATCAGGCAGTCGTCCGTGTGCAGCACGGCCTCGTTGCGCTGGTAGCCGAACGCGCCGAGGACCTCGCGCTCGCGCTTGGACGCGTCACGGAGCATGCGCAGGCTCGTGTCGGCGTGTGTCGCGAGGACGACGCGATCGAAGGTGGCCGTCTCCCCGGCCGCGGTTCGCAGCTCGACCCCGAGCGGCCTGCGGCGCACCGAGACCACCGGGGTGCACAGCTGGATCCGGTCGCGGTAGGGCCGCGTGAGCCGTTTCACGTACTCGCGCGAGCCGCCCTGGATCACGAGCCACTGCGGGCGGTCGGCCACCTGCAGGAAGCCGTGATTGTGGAAGAACTGGACGAGGAAGCGCAGCGGGAAGGCTCGCATCGTCTCGGGACGCGAGGACCAGACGGCGGCCCCCATCGGAACCAGGTGCTTCTCGACGAACACCGTCGAGTAGCCGCCGCGGTCGAGATACTCGCCGAGGGTGGTGTCGTAGTCGTCGTGCTCGAGGACCGCCGGAGCCTCGCGATAGAAGCGCATGATGTCGCGCACCATGCGCCAAAACCGCGGCCGCAGCGCGTTCGAGCGCTGCGCGAGGAGCCCGTCCAGCGAGGTGCCGTTGTACTCGAGCCCGGTCGCCTCGCAGCGCACGGAGAAGCTCATCTCGCTCTCCTGCCAAGCGACGCCGAGCTCCCTCATGAGCTTGCAGAAGCGCGGGTAGGTCTTCTCGTTGAAGACGATGAAGCCCGTATCAACCGCCAGCAGCCCATCAGGCGTCGCGACGTCGATGGTGTTCGTGTGGCCGCCGATCCGGTCGCCGGCTTCGAAGACCGTCACGTCGTGCTCACCGCACAGCTCGCGCGCGGCGACCATGCCCGAGATCCCGGTGCCGACGACGGCGACCTTCACCGACCTCTCCCCTCGGCCAGGACGCGCGGCGGCACGGGACGGACGTCCCACACCAAGCCGAGGGCCGCCAACAGCCGCACGAGGTAGTAGCTGAGATCGAGCTCCCACCAGTAGAAGCCCTGGCGTACCGAACTGGGGTAGCGGTGGTGGTTGTTGTGCCACCCCTCGCCGAACGTCAGGAGCGCGAGGGCCAGGTTGTTGCGGCTCGCGTCGGCGGTCTCGAAGCGCTGGCGGCCGATGCGGTGCGCCAACGAGTTGATCGTGAACGTTACGTGGTACGTGACCACCGTCGAGATGCAGAAGCCCCAGACCAGGAGCTGCCAGCCGTTCGTCCCGAGCCCCGCGGCGCCCAGGAGCTCGCCCAAGCCGAAGATGCCGGCGATGGAGAGCAGCGGGACGACCACGTCGAAGCGGTCCAGGAAGCGCAGCTCCGGGAAGCGTGTCAGGTCGCGCACCAGCTCGAGCCGCGGGCGGAAGTTGCCGCGCGAGAGGATCCAGCCTACGTGGCTCCACCAGAAGCCGTCGCGGTCGGGGGAGTGCACGTCGCCCTCGACGTCCGACTTGCGGTGGTGCTCACGGTGGTGCGAGGCCCACCAGATCGGCCCACGTTGCACGGCGCTGGAGCCGAGCGCCGCGAAGACGAGCTGCATCGCGCGCGACGTCCGGAACGAGCGGTGCGAGAAGAAGCGGTGATAGAAGGCCGTGATCGCGAACATGCGCAGGGCGTAGTAGCCCCCGGCGAAGGCGACCGCCGTCCAGCTCCAGCCGACCCAGATGACCGCGAAGCATGCGAGGTGCAGGAGGACGAACGGCACCACCCTGAGCCAGTCGATCTGGCGCGGGTCGCCCTCGTCCTTGTCGTCGACGGCCCACGAGTCGAGCCAGCGGATGAGGCTCTTCGAGCTCACAGACCCGCCTCGGGCTTCGGCGCGAGGCGCACGTGCGCCACGACCCACTCCTCGCCGTCGCGATAGCCGAAGAGCTCGGCGCAGGCGAGGAAGAAAACGCGCCAGCGCTGGAACCAGGTCTCGGCCTCGTGCTCGCCGTACGTCTCGCGCAGGACCGGCAGCACTTCGTCGCGATGCGCCTCGAGGTTGCGCAGCCAGTCCTCCGCCGTGCGCGCGTAGTGGGTGCCGTCGACCGTCCAGCGCTGCTCCACCTCGAAGGGGATATCGAGGCGCTCGAGCAGGTCGGAGCTGGGCATCATGCCGCCGGTGAAGAAGTAGCGGCTCATCCAGTCGCTCTCGTCGCGCGCCTCGAACGGGTAGGCATAGCGCTCGTGCGCGAAGACGTGCAGGAACACCCGGCCCTGGGGCTTCAGCCAGCCGCGCACCCGCCCGAGGAGCTCTTCCCAGTTGCGCATGTGCTCGAACATCTCGACGGAGACGACGCGGTCGAAGCGCTCGTCGGTCTCGAAGCGGTTCATGTCCCGCGTCAGCACCTCGACGTTGTCGAGACCCATGCGTCGGGCGCGCTCGAGGATGAACGCGCGCTGCGGGGCGGAGTTCGAGACGGCGCGGATGCGGCTCTTCGGATAGTGCTCCGCCATCCAAAGGGTCAAGGAGCCCCAGCCGCAGCCGAGCTCGAGCACGTCCTGGCCATCGCATAGGCCCGCGCGCTCGCACGTGAGCGCGAGCATGGCCTCCTCCGCCTCGTCGAGCGTCGTGCGCTCGTCGGGATAGAAGGCGCTGCTGTATTTGAGCCGCTTGCCCAGCGAATGCAGAAAGAAGGCCGGCGGCACCTCGTAATGTTGCTCGTTGGCCTTCTCGGGTACGGGCGCCACGTCGGCCGCGCGCATCTCGCGCGTCCAGGCACGGAGGGCTTCTTCTCGGTCGTCGCCGTAGACGAGCTCCTGCTCACGCAGACGCTCGGCCAGAAGGCGGCGAATGCCGTGGCGGATGAGGGGCTTGGGCACGTAACCGCGCTCGACGAGGCTCAGGGCGATCTTCATGACGTCCGTAAGGCGTGGTCGGGATCGCTGCGGCGCGGTCCGGGGAAGAATGCGTTGGTCGTGCGCTGGTAGGCGCGGTAGTCGTCACCGCGGCTGCGCAGCGACTGCTCTTCGGTGGGCGGGATGCCGGTCACCTTCAGGATCAGGAAGAGCATCACGGCGGGCGCGAGCCAGAGGCTCCAGCCGAAAGGCAGGCCGACCGCGATGACCGGGTAGACCAGCCAGTGCACCCACTCGAAGAAGTAATTCGGGTGGCGGGAGTAAGCCCAGAGTCCACGCCGGCAGGTCTTGCCCTTGTTGCCTGGGTCTTCGCGCCAGTCGCGAAGCTGGCGGTCGGCGACACTCTCGCCTGCGATCGAGGTAATCCAAAGGGCGACGCCGACGAGGTCCCAGATGCGCCAGCCCGGCTCGCCGGCGGTGGCGAGGTGCAGGAAGGCGAGGGAGAGCAGCGAGGCGAGCAGCGCCTGGGCCTGGAAGAACCAGAACATCCAGGAGTCGAACCGCTCTCCGAGCTCTCGGCGGAGCTGGGCGTAGCGACCGTCTTCGGGCTCACCGACGATGCGCTTCGCCAGGTGAGCGGTAAGCCGCGCGGCCCACAGAGCGGCGAGGGCGCCGACGAGGAGCCGGCGCGGCCCCCAGCCATCGGCTGCGACGGCGTACAGGATGGCCAGGACGCCGATGCTCGCGGTCCAGATCACGTCGACGATGCCGGCGTTCTCCGTCCTCCGCTGCCGATTCCAGGCCCAGGCCATCACGAGGCACAGGGCCAGGAGCCCCCCCAGGGGCATAGCAAGGGTGCTGCTCACATTTAGGTCTTCGCCGCCGGGGACCCCTTGGATGCGTCCACAGCGTTCACCCCGGCGAATGGCCATTCATGACCCTAAGGAAGCGGAACAAGCGCCCACGCCTCTGGGCGAGTATCGCCCTGGGGCTCACGGTCCTCGGCGCCCTGGCCATCGCCGGCTGCCGATCCCTCTCCAAATCGGAGATGGAGCGCAGGCTACGGGCCCTCGAAAAGAATGCCCCGTTCGGCGCCTTGCTGCGGACAGACGTTGCCCTCGAGGTGAACGGCGAGAACCGGACGCTGGAGCTCGTCTACCTGCACGAGCCGGCCCTGCTTGACGGTGGCCCCTTGGATCCGAACCCGGTAGTGCTCGTCCACGGCACGCCCTCGACGCTCTTCTCCTGGACCGAGCTCATCTATGGAGGGGAAAGCTTCGAGGGCCTGCGCGCGACCCACGACGTCTACGCGATCGAGGTGGTCGGCCACGGCATCGCCCCTGGGGACGCAGCGCCGTACGGCTTCGAGCGCGCAGCGCGCTTCGTGGCCGCGGCCATCCGCGCCCTCGGGCTCGAGCGGGTACACCTGGTCGGCTCGTCCTACGGTGGCGAGTTCGTGTGGCGCACCGCGCTGAACGAGCCGGATCTCGTCGCCGGCCTGGTGCTCCTGGATTCGTCTGGCTATACGCGACGCGACGGGGACTGGCTCCCCGAGGAGGAGCTCATGCGCGCCAGCTCCCTCGCCAAGCTCGGCTGGATGCTGAACTCGAGGGATCGCATCAGGACTGCCCTCGAGCCGCACTTCGACACGATCCCCTCCGGTCGAGTCGACGAGTTCTTCCTCGTCTGCGACAACGCGCACAACTGGAAGGCGATGATCGACCTGGCACGCGACGAGAACGGCGACCGCGAGGACGAGATCGCGCGCATCCAGGCCC
Source organism: uncultured Gammaproteobacteria bacterium (assembly GCA_965364645.1). Taxonomy (GTDB): domain Bacteria; phylum Pseudomonadota; class Gammaproteobacteria; order HK1; family HK1; genus JAABYT01. The sequence continues at coordinate 7,577 of CBDTYP010000133.1, forward strand.
CGACGCTCGTGCTGTGGGGCGAGGGCGACATCGCCTACCCGCTCGACGTCTACGGCCAGCGCTTCGTCCGCGACATACCGCGTGCCGAGCTCGTCAGGTTTCCAGACACGGGCCACTACCCGCACGAGCAGCGACCCACCGAGGTGCTGGCGGCCATGCGGCGCTTCTTCGGATCGATCGACGAGACGCCATGACCAGCGCCCTGTCACCGGAGGTGGGCCAGGCCGAACCTCTCGAATTCGGCGACCATCGACTCTGAGCGGAGGCACACAAGCCCGTAGGAAAGGAGGGCCGCGATCGATAGGGCCTTGCACGCTTGAAATGCCCGTTCCATGAAGCTCGGACCGAGGACCAGTAGGGGACGATTGTCTTGCTCGGTCCAGGAAGGAGAATGGGAATATGCCTAGTTTCTCGATCGCCAGCGTTCTCCATGCAGTTTTGGCTCTCGGACTCCTGAACGTGTGGCTGCTTCGCGCGGCGTCTCCCACGCGCTATCGCGGCGGAGAGGCGCAATCGCTCAAGTAAGAATTCAGCGCATAGGGCCTGC
>CBDTYP010000134.1:0-8096 GCA_965364645.1 uncultured Gammaproteobacteria bacterium
TTGCCGTTGCGGTTCGCGGCGATGATGTTGTGCAGGTAGCGCAGGTAGCTCTCCATGGTCTCGACCTCGGCCAGGCCATTGAGTGCTCGCACCACGAAGAAGGCATCCCGCAACCAGCAGTAACGGTAGTCCCAGTTGCGCTCCGTGCCCAATGCCTCCGGTACGCTCGTCGTCATCGCGGCGACGATGGCACCCGTTTCCTCGAACTCGCAGAGCTTCAGCGTGATGGCCGCGCGAATCACCGCCTCCTGCCACTCGCAGGGCAGTGCCAGCGCGCGCACCCAGAGCCGCCAGAACTCGGCCGTGCGTTCCTGAAAATCCCGCGCGGTCTCCTCGACCCCTCCCGTCAGCGTCTCGTCGGGACCGAGTACCAGGCTGATCGGCTCCTCGAGGCAGAACGATGTCTCGTTCAAGACATAGGTTATCGGGGCGTTGGTAGTGAGTCGCAGCGTCAGCTCGTCGCCGATGTAGCGGATGTGATTGGAGCCGTGGGTCAACGCGGGCGCCTTGGAACCGTAATCGAATCGAGGGCGCAGCCGGACGCGGATGCGGGGCGAGCCCGCGATGGGCATCACGCGTCGGATCAGAGTCATCGGGCGGAATCGGCGGCCACGCAGGCGGAATCGCGGAGCGAAGTCCGTAATCTCGATACCGTTTCCTTCATCGTCGAACATCCGGGTAACGAGAATCGCGGTATTTCGCTGGTAAGCCTGTTCGCTGCGGGTCATGCCTTGGAGATCGATGGCGAACACACCGTTCTCTGCATCGTGATCATTGAGAAGACTGCAGAATACCGGGTCCGCGTCGAAGCGCGGCAGACAACACCAGACGACGCGAGCGGCGGCGTCGATGAGCGCGCCGTAGCTGCAATTGCCGATGACGCCAAGATCGAGAGAGCTCATGGTCGACTCCCGCCGTGCTCACCCGCGCTCCCCGCAGACCGCAACTGGTGGACCAGATCCTGGAGCCAGGTCACGAAAGCGCTCACCGTAGGGGCACGATGGGCCGCAGCGCTCGGTCCATCTCCTACTTTGATCGAAATGCCGCCCATACGGGCCACTGCCGCGAATCCGTCCTCGTCGGTCACGTCATCTCCCGCGAATACGGGACGGCGCCCGCGATAGGGACCCTTTTGCATGTATGCCTCGATTGCCTGCCCCTTTCCCGATTTTGCCGGCAGCAGCTCCACCACCATCTTGCCACAGAGGACGCGATAACCCTTCACGTCAGCCACCAGATCCCTCATCAACGCCTGCAGCTCGGTCTCGCGCTCAGGTGCACCACGATAGTGCAGCGCGAGTGTGGCACCCTTGTCCTCGATCAAGAGGCGCGGGTCAGTATCGGCGAGCCCGACGAGTCGGTCCCGAAGACCGCCGGGAACGCGGCCGTCGTAGCGCTTGCGCAGCACGCGACCGTCTGCGCCACGCCATTCCAGACCGTGAAGACCCGCCGTCGGCAACCGGAGCGGGGCCAGATATCGGTCCAAGTCCGCGACGGGACGCCCGCTGATTACGGCCAATGCGCCGCCCAACGATTCGAGCAGATCCCGCAGCGTTCCATGCAGCGCCGGGTCTACGCGGACACGGTCCGGGGTCGCGGCGATCTCGGTCAGCGTACCGTCGAAATCGAGGAACAGCGCCCATGCTTCGCCGCGCTCGGGGTAGGGTAGTCGATAGGACACAGGTTTCAGATCGAGCCCTCAAGACGTGCCGGAACCAGCATCCCTGTCTTTGCCCAAGTGGTCCCTGAAGGCTGCCAGAAGATCGATGGGGATCGGAAACAGTACCGTCGACGTCTTTTCCGTCGACATGTCGAGGAGCGTCTGCAGGTAGCGCAGCGTCAGTGCCTCGGGCTGCTGAGACAGCACCCTTGCCGCGTCGGTCAGCTTCTCCGATGCCTGGAACTCGCCTTCGGCGGCGATGATCTTGGCGCGGCGCATGCGCTCGGCCTCGGCCTGCTTGGCGATTGCGCGGACCATGGTCTCGTTGAGATCCACATGCTTGATCTCCACGTTCGCGACTTTGATGCCCCAGGCATCGGTTTGCTTGTCGAGCGTCTGCTGTATGTCCGAGTTGAGCTTGTCCCGCTCCGAGAGCATCTCATCCAGCTCGTGCTGGCCGAGGACGGAGCGTAGCGTCGTCTGGGCGAGCTGACTCGTGGCGGCCTGGAAGTCCTCTACCTGCACGATGGATTTCTCCGGATCGAATACCCTGAAGTAGATGACGGCGTTTACCTTGACGGACACGTTGTCGCGGGAGATGACGTCCTGGGTCGGCACATCCAGCACGCGGGTTCGGAGATCGACCCGCACGAGCTGTTGGACACCGGGAATCAGGACAATGAGTCCGGGACCCATGACGGTCTGGAATCGGCCGAGAAAAAACACTACGCCGCGTTGGTACTCCCGCAGGATGAATATGATGTAGTAGGCGAGGATGATAACCGCGAACGCCACCATGCTGTAGACGATGTATTGCATGTCATTCCTCCTCTCGAATCGGCTCGACCTCGAGGATCAAACCGTCGATGCTTTTGATACGCAGCTGTTGTCCTTCGGCGATCGCCTCGCCTGCGTGCGCAGACCAGATCTCCCCGTGGGCCCTGACCTGGCCGCTCCGGGAGAACGCCTCGAGCGCCTCGGCCGTGGCTCCGATCATTTCCTCGCGGCCCGAGACGATGGGCCGGCTACGCTGACGAACGGCGAGCAGAACCGTGGCCGAAAAGAGAGCTGCCGCCACCACCGCCACGGTGACCACCAGGGTCATGGAGACCGTGTACCCTTCGATGTCGGTGTCCATGAGAATGACCGAGCCGATGGTAAAGGCGACGACGCCGCCGATGCCGATAACACCGAAGCTCGGCAGGAAGAGCTCGGTCACGATGAGCGCGATGCCGATGAGAATGAGCGCCACCCCCGCATAGTTTACCGGCAGCACGTGAAACGCGTACAGCGCGAGCACGAGCGAGATGGCGCCGACAATGCCCGGGACGAGGCCGCCCGGATTGTAGAGCTCGAAGAAGAGTCCGTAGATGCCGAGCAGCATCAGTATGTAGGCGACGTTCGGGTTCGTGACAATCGCGAGGAACTTGCTCCGCCAGTCGGGCACGACGGTCTCGACCGTCCAGCCGTCGGTATCCAGTGTGAGCTCGGCATCCCGGATCGTGATCTTCCTGCCGTCGAGCGTTGCGAGCAGCTCGTCGACGTCGTCTGCCATAGCGTCGATGACGTTCTTCGCAAGCGCCTCCTCGGCACTCAGGCTCGCGCCCTTGCGCACCGCCTCTTCGGCCCACTCGGCATTTCGGCCGCGGAGCTCCGCGAGCCCCCGGATGTACGCCACCGCGTCGTTGACCACCTTGCGACCCATCGCGCGCTGCGGCGAGACGGGTTCCTCGTCGTCCTCGCCGGCTTTCTCGGAGTCCTTCTCCGCGGGTTGCGGCCGCTCACCCCCGGGCGGCGTCATGCCCGGAGAAATGGGCACGGGTGTCGCGGCCCCGAGATTGGTTGCCGGGGCCATGGCGGCGTAGTGGCTCGCATACAAGATGTAGGTACCGGCACTTGCGGCCCGCGCGCCGCTCGGCGCGACATAGGCGATCACCGGAACCGGGGAGGCGAGGATCGACTTGATGATGACGCGCATGGAGGTGTCGAGCCCCCCGGGCGTGTCCATCCGCAAAATTACCGCGCGGTTGCCATCGGCTGTTGCCTGCTCGATACCGCGCTCGACGTAATCGCTGACGGCGGGCCCGATAGGCCCGTCTATATCGAGCATCAACGCGTCGGCCGGCGGAACCTCTTGTCCGACGGCGTGTGGGATCGTCAGTACCAGCGCAAACAGTACGAGTGTCAGGTTCCTCATCGCCTCGAGTCCGGTCCAAGGCTGGATGTTCAGAGTACTCCGCCCGCCCCTCGGTGGCGAATATTCTTCTCTATTAGAAAGCCCGCGCGGCACGTAAGTTCCTCCATCAGGCTCGAGACCGCTCGGGGGGGAACTCGCCATCCACCATTCCCGGCGATACTATCCTCCGTAGCTCTCGAGAAGGGTCAACTACGGTCAATGTCGGGTCGCCTCCCACGCAAGCTCGCCGCCATCCTCTACGCGGACGTCGCTGGCTACAGCCGCCTGACGGGGGAAGACGAGGACGGCACCCACCGCGCGCTCCGCGCCTCCCTCGATCTGATCGCGTCCGCGATCCGCGCCCATGCGGGTCGCGTGGTCCACTATGCCGGCGACGCGGTGCTCGCGGACTTCGGCACGGTGGTCGATGCCTTGAGCGCCGCGACCGCGATCCAGATGGAGCTCGCCGAGAAGAACGCGGACGTCCCCGATGAGCGTCGTGTGCAGTTTCGCATCGGCGTCAATCTCGGCGACGTCATCGTCGATGGGGACGAGATCTACGGCGACGGCGTCAACGTGGCCGCGCGCCTCGAGAGCCTGGCGGAACCGGGCGGGATCTGCATCTCCGATGCCGTTCGCACCGCCGTCGGCAGAAAGCTCGGCTTCGGCTACGAGGACATGGGCGCTCAGGAGGTGAAGAATATTGAGGAGCCGGTGCGGAGCTACCATGTGCGCTTCCGACCGGGTGACGGCGCGGCACCAACGGGCGAATCGGTCACCACCCCGACAGCCGAGGCCGCCGTTCCGACCGTCGTCGTGCTTCCGTTTCGTTTCATGGGCGATCCCGGCGAGCATGACTACATCGCAGCCGCGATGACCGAGAGCATCGGCTCGGCGCTCACGCACTTTCGTGACTACCGGATCGTCGAAGGCGACGACGCGGGCGTAGCATCCTATGCGCTGAGTGGCGCGCTTCAGATCGCCGGCACGCGTATCCGCATCAGCCTGCAGCTCGCCGATGGCGGTGACGGGCGTAAGCTCTGGGCCAAGAAGTTCGATCGCAGCATCAACGACGTGTTCGAGCTGCAGGACGAGATCAGCGCAATCGTTGCCGCCTATCTGGGCGAGGCGATCTGGCAGGAGACTGCGCGCAGACTCGCGCGCAAGAAGAAGGAAGTCTTCAGCGCCATCGACTGGTGTTACTACGGGCTGGAGCACATTCATCGCCTGACCAGGGAAGGGTTCGCCGAGGCCAAGACGGCCTGCCGGGAGGCGACGGCGCTCGACCCCGAGCTGCTCCTGCCGAAGTTTCTCCTGGCTTTCACTTTAGCGATAGAGCTCGGTTGGGGCTACCTCGAGGACGAGGATGAAGCGAGGGACACGGTCCTGGCGTTGTCGGAAGAGTTACTGGCAAAAGATCCGGCGAACGCCAACGCACATCGACTGGCTGCTCGCATCTACTCGACGCTGTGCCGCCACGACGAGGCGCTCGCCCACAGCGAGCGTTCGCTCACGCTGAATCCCTACGACGGCGATATCATCGCCATGCACGGCATGACCTTGTTGCAGGGGGGGCGGGCTCGGGACGCGATCCCGTGGCTCGAGAAGGCGCTGCGCTACAATCCTCAGCCGCCGAGATACTACCGACACCTGTTATTCCAGGCGCAATTCTTCGCAGGCGACCGCGACGCCGCCATGGAGAATCTCCGCCGCTCGGAAGGGAGCTTCAGCCCTCCGAATCGACTGATTGCGATCGCTACTCTACAAGTCACGGGACACACCGACGAGGCCGCGGCCGAGGCGCAGGCGTTGCGACGGGAAGATCCCGGTGCGTGCGTCGAGGGCGCCGAGTCACTACTCTCTGTTTACAAGGACACTTCCCGGGTCGCGGACATACTCAGCGCGCTACGAGACGCGGGTTTGCCCGATCGCGCACCGTCCTGAAGCCGCGTCGGCGCGAAATCTGAGCATCGCCTGTCCATTCTGTACACGAATATCACCACGGAAAGGTGTCAAATGACACACGCCCTTTCCCATGGCGCCACTATCCTCTTACACCATAGGTCTTACACCATAAGCAGAACTTCTGGCATCCGACCAAAGAGGGTATTGCCATGAAACAGACCAATCTCCAAAAGCGCCTGACATGGAACGCCGGATTCGCACTGATTGCGGCGAGCTTCATCTTTGCGCAACTGGCGACGTCTCACACGAACGGGCCGTTCGCGGGTGACAGTAAGGGCCCGACCGATTCGTACACCTACGCGGGGTCGTCGCAGGACTACGCCGCCGCCCCGCATCCCTGGAGTCTTACCTATGCGGGACCCGAAAGTGTCTATCACATTCTGGACACGGAGCGTCGCCGCCTCTGGGAAATCGAAGCGCGGCAGGATCTCGAGCGTGAATCCTTGAAGTGGGCCCGGATCAAAGGGATCTCCGTCGACTCGGAGTAGCCGACTCAGAACCAGTTGCTTCCCTGCTCGCCCGGCTCGGTGCCGTCAATCCGGAAATCGATACGCAGGAGATCGATCTCGTCGAAGGTTTTCTGCGCCTCCGGCGTCATCTCGGATCGCCGACTGTTCACGAGCCGGATGAGCCCGTCGATGTCTCCCGGTGAGACGAAGACGGCCCGCAGGCGGCTCTCGCCGCCGAGGTGCTTCACGGGGTGATCGAGCCCCCGCGCCGCTTCCTCCATGAACAGCACGTTGAGCTCCGGCTCCTCGATGAAGCCGTTGTCGTTCGCGTCGTAGTCGATGAACTTGACCGCCAGGTGCGCGTACACGACGCGTGCGATATCGAGCCGGTAGACGGGGTAGAAGAGGGGGAAGAATGTCGACGACTCCTCGAACTCCGGGAAGAGCTCGCCGAACGCCACCGTGCGCCCGTCCTCGAGGCTGACCTCCACCGTGGTCGCCTGCACGTCGGTGACCTCTCCGGTGTAGCAGCAGCGCAGGGTGGCGGAGCTCGTGGGTGACCATGCGCCGAGCAGCAATGCGACGGCGAGGAAGGAAACGATGGCAAGCGGGCTTCGCGGGCTCATGGTATTCGTTCCTCCTTACTCAGCCCTCTTCGGGTTCGATCTTCGGCGCCTCGAGATCCGCTCCCTTCGCCGCCTGGAGGATTGTAACGCGGACGGTGGCGTCGGGTCCCGCGACGGAGCGGATGGCGCCTTCGATGTAGTCGGCGAACCCGTGGGGGACGGCGACCGATGAGGCGAGGATCACCTGGGCGCCGGCCTCGGGGGCCGTCGCGTAGCGGGCCATGGCCACCACCTCGATGCCCGGCTCGGAGTCGACTCTCTCGAGGATGATGTCGCGCACCTCCGTGGACAGGGGATAGGAGGCAGCCCGCACCTGGCCCTGGTCCAGCTGGGACTGCAGCCGGTTGCCGAGGGGGAGGATGAGGACTACCGTCGCGAGGATCAGCCCGATCCGGGCCCGACGCGCCCACAGGGGCGCCATCGACTCGCCGAGCGCGCCCTGAACCCCCACGAGCCTGAACACGAGCCCGGCCCCGAGGATGATCGCCACGACGTTGGTGAGGAAGAGCGCCGCCGCATAGCCCGTCAGCACGAGCTCACCGGATGAGGCGGCGAGACCGACCACGGCGAGGGGCGGCACCAGGGCCGCCGCGATGGCGACACCGGAGAGGGTCGCAGCGAGGTTCGGCCGGGCCGTCGCGTAAGCCGCGGCCATGCCGGAAGCCAGGGCCACCCCCAGATCCAGCAGGTTTACCTGGCCCCGCGCCTCGATCTCCACGGTCGGATCGTAGCCCGGGGTGAGAAGTCCGAGGATGAGCGATACGAGCAGAGCGACGCCGGTCCCGTAGGACATGGCCTTCAAGGAGGCGCGGAACAAGCGGAAGTTGCCCTGCACCAGGGCGAATCCCGCGCCGAGCAGCGGCGCCATGAGCGGCGCCACGAGCATGGCGCCGATGACCGCCGCCGCCGAGTTGTTCAGCAGCCCGAACGCGGCGAGCGACGTCGACAGCCCCATCATGACGACGAAGTCGACGTTCCAGGTGCCGCTCGATTCGAAGTACTCGCTGAGATTGCGGCGCTGCTCGCGTTCGACAATCGGCAGCCACTTCAGAAAACGCGATCGCGCGATCGCCTCCTCGCCCGGATTCATCATGGTGTCTCCCTCCCCGTGTTCTTATTGATTCGCTGCTACGAGCGCCGCGAAAGCATATCAGCTTCCGCGGCGCTCGCGCTCGGGGGGGGCGATCAGGCGAAGGAGACGTTCAGCTCGACGACTTCCG
>CBDTYP010000135.1:0-8063 GCA_965364645.1 uncultured Gammaproteobacteria bacterium
AGGCGCTGCAGCCGACGGCCAACCCGCTACGCGACTAACCCGCGATTGAGCGATGGCGCCGATGGGGAATGGCTGCTTTCATAGGCTTCGATTTCTAAGCAGACATTGCGTCGGGTGTCCGAGTTGGGTCGTTAGAAGACGCTCGAGGGGTGATTTTCGATTGCCGGAAAAGCATTGCGGTTTCCGACGACCGACATGGCTTAACAGCAGTGCGCCAAGATGCTGCCGTGCGGGGCGCCCAGCGCTTTACGGCAGCGGGCGCTGCGCAATGCGCCAACGGCGCTCGAGCCAGAACCACGTAAGAAGCACCAGAGCACTCAGTAACAACCAACCCCATAGGGGCATTGTCAGCATACGGTCGCCCAGGATGGCGGACAACGCGGTCAGGGGGAGTATCCCGATTCCGGTTGCCCACAGGAACGTCCACCAGGAGATGTTGGTAAGCGCGGCCGCATAATTGATGAGATTGAATGCGATAACCGGTATGAGTCGCGCCGTCAGCAAGGCGACGCCTCCACGATCGCGTGACCAGAGCGCGAGTCGCTCGCGCTTTGCCTCGTCGAGCATCCGGTGAACGAAGGGCTGGCCGAGTGCTCGCATCAGCCCGAATGTCAGCGACGCCCCCAGCATCGCACCGACCCAGGTGACCACCGTGCCCCACAGCGGCCCGTAGACCATGCCGTTGGCGCAGGCGAGGATCTCGGCCGGAAACGGCACGAACGAATGAATCACCATCAATGCGATCGATAAGGCAACGCCCCACCCGCCCCACGATCGGATGAGCTGCACAGTGCCTTCGATCGTCATATCCAGGCTGATGCCGGACGGCGGTGCCAGGAGCCACCACGCGGACACGCCGAGGATCAGCAGCAAGGCAACGAGCACCGCAATGAGAAGCCCCGGTCGCCCGCCGTTGAAACTCGGTTGCGCCATGGCTGGTTGCCTGCCCCCTTCAATCGGCGATACCCGGCCCTCCATGGCAAAGACGAGAGATTACAGGATGCGCTGGCGTCGTGAACGGTCGATCTGCCGTCCGACGTCCATGAGCGGCAATGTTGCGCCGCGGCAGACGGGGCTCGGCCGGTTTGGAAGAGCCGTAGCGAATCGCTGTCATAGTCGGCATGCTCTTTTCTTTGCCGCCGGCGTCCGGAGTGAACACACCTGCCCTGCAATATCGGCGTATAGTTCGGTCTGTTGCCACTAGGACGGCGCCCCTGTTCTCTTCACCCTTCAGGCCTGAGACAGTAATGCCTGACAAGGTGACGATGGTTTCTCACATCAAGATGTCATCCGACGGCGGGAGCTTCGGTGCGTACCTTGCGCTGCCCGAGACCACGCCCGCCCCGGCCGTCATCTGCATCCAGGAAGTCTACGGCGTGAACCGCTTCATCCGCGCCATCACCGACTACTGGGCGTTTCGCGGATTTCTGGCAATCAGTCCCGATATCTACTGGCGACTCAGGCCCGGCATCGAACTCGACCCGGAAGTCGATGGCGACGGTGATCGGGCCATGGCGCTGGCGGGTGAGCTGGATCGGCCACAGGCGGTCGAGGACATCGCTGCTGCCATCGGGCATTTGCGGGGTATGGAGGAGTGCACCGGCAAAGTCGGCACGACCGGATACTGCCTGGGTGGGCTTCTCTCCTTTCTGATCGGTACGCGTCACGACGCCGACTGCAACATCGCCTACTATCCCGTTGGCGTCGAGAATTTCCTCGACGAGGCCGAGGGGCTCGATCGGCCGATGATGTTGCATCTCGGCGAGGCGGACCCCTACACGCCGCCCGAAGTGCGAGACCGATTGGCCGCAGCGCTGGGGGTCAACCCGCTGGTGTCGATCCACGGCTATCCGGATATCGGCCATGCCTTCGCCCGTCCCGGCGCGTCGAGCCATGTGCCCAAGGCGGCCGATCTGGCCAACGAGCGCTCTGCCGCTCTCTTTCGCCAGCACCTCGCTTAGCGGACGCGCACCTCTGTCAGGTGAAGCCCTAACTACTTCAATAACCCTTTCAGCTTGTACAACGCCTCCAACGCGTCACGCGGCGACATCCCATCCGGCTCGATGCTCTCCAGTAGCTCGCGCACCCGATCGGGGGACGTCTCTTCTGCCGGCGCGCCCTCGAAGAGAGGCATCTGACCCCGATTGCTCGCCGTGCCGCGTGCGTCGGACTCGGCCTCCAGGGACTCGAGCACGGCGCGCGCGTCCGCGATCACGTTCCCCGGTACACCCGCCAGGGCCGCGACCTGGAGCCCGTAGCTGCGATTCGCGGGGCCCGGGCGCACGCGGTGCATGAATACGATGCGGTGGGCGTGCTCCAGGGCCTCCAGGTGGACGTTGGCGGCGCAGTCGAATTGGTCCGGCAGGGCCGTCAGCTCGAAGTAGTGGGTGGCGAACAACGTGAACGCCCGCACCTTTCCGGCGAGGTGCGCGGCGCACGCCCAGGCCAGCGCAAGACCGTCGTAGGTGCTGGTGCCGCGTCCGATCTCGTCCAGCAGCACGAGGCTCCGGTCCGTGGCGTTGTTGAGGATGTTGGCGGCTTCCACCATCTCCACCATGAAGGTGGAGCGCCCGCCGGCGAGATCGTCCGCCGCACCGATGCGGGTGAATACCCGATCGACGGGGCCGATGACGGCGCGTTCCGCGGGGACGTAGCTGCCCACGTGGGCGAGCAACACGATGAGCGCGGTCTGGCGCATGAGCGTCGACTTGCCGCCCATGTTGGGGCCGGTGATCACCAGCATGCGGCGCGCGTCGTCGAGGTGGACGTCATTGGCCACGAATGCGTCGTCGAGGGTCTGCTCGACGACGGGATGCCGGCCCGCGGTGATGGCGATGCCGGGCGTATCGGTCAGCTCCGGCTCCCGGTAGCCGAGGGCGCCCGCGCGCTCCGCCAGGGTATTGAGCACATCGAGCTTGGCGAGATTCTCGGCGCAGTTCTGCAGTGCGGGAAGCTGCTCGCCGAGGCCGGTGAGGATCTCGTCATAGAGATGGCGCTCCCGCGCCAGGGCCCGCTCGCGGGCGCTCAAGACCTTGTCCTCGAACGCCTTGAGCTCCTCGGTGATGTAGCGCTCCGCGCTCTTCAGGGTCTGCCGGCGCCGGTACTCCGCGGGGACCTTGTCGGCGTGGGTGCGTCCGAGCTCGATGTAGTAGCCGTGCACCCGGTTGTAGCCGACCTTGAGCGTCGCGATACCCGTGCGCTCGCGCTCCCGGGTTTCCAGGTCGCGCAGGAAGGAGTCGGCGTCGGAGGCGAGTCGGCGCAGCTCGTCGAGCTCCTCGTCGAAGCTCTCGGCGATCACGCCCCCGTCGCGGAGCCACAGGGGCGGGCTCTCGACGATGGCCCGTCCGAGCCACGCGCTCACGTCCGGGAACTCACCGATGGCGTCGAGCACCTCGGCGAGCAGCGGGCTGTCCACGCCGGTGACGGCCCCGTGCAGCGACGGCAGCCGCGCGAGTGCCGCGCCCAGCTGGGACAGATCCCGCGGCCGGGCCGAGCGCAATGCGACGCGGGAGAGGATGCGCTCGACGTCACCCATGTCCCGGAGCTTCTCGCGCAGGCGATCGGGGACACCGGCGGCAATCAGCGCGCCGATGCATTGGTGGCGGAGGCGAAGGCGCGTGTGATCCCGCAATGGACGCCCGAGCCATCGCCGCAGGAGGCGCCCGCCCATGGGCGTCGCGGTGCGGTCCAGCACATCGACAAGCGCGCGTCCGCGCTCCCCCGAGAGGCTCACGGTCAGCTCCAGGTTTCGCCGGGACACCGCGTCCAGGACGATGGCATCGTCGTGGCGCTCGAGGCGCAGCCCCTGGACATGGGGTAGCGCGCCGCGCTGGGTCTCCTGCACGTAGTGCAGCAGGGCGCCCGCCGCCGCCACGGCGAGGCGGGCCTGCTCGCAGCCGAAGCCGGACAGATCCCGGGTCCCGAACTGCTCCGTGAGGCGTGACTCGGCGGCATCCTCCTCGAAGTACCAGGGCGGCAGTTCCTGCACGCTCGTGGGTCGGCCCCGATTGGCTACTTCGGCGAGATCGGCACCGCCGGTCAGCGTGTCCGCATCCTCGGCCACGAGCACCTCGGCCGGGTCGATGCGCTCGAGCTCCGCCGCCAGCGCCTCGCCGCCGGAGACCTCCATGCACAGGAAGCGTCCACTCGCGAGCTCGAGTCGCGCGATGCCGAAGTCGTCGCCAGCCCGGTGGACCGCGCACACCAGGGTCTCCCGGTGCTCATCGAGAAGCGCGTCGTCGGTGACGGTCCCCGGCGTGACGATGCGCGTGACCTGGCGCTCGACGGGTCCGCGGCTGGTGGCCGGATCGCCGATCTGCTCGCAGATGGCCGCGGACTCGCCCGTGCGCAGGAGCTTCGCCAGATAGCCCTCGACGGCGTGGGCCGGCACCCCGGCCATGGGGATGGGCGCGCCGTTGGCCTGGCCCCGGGAGGTCAGCGCGATGTCCAGCAGCCGGGCGCCCTTGCGGGCGTCATCGAAGAACAGCTCGTAGAAGTCCCCCATGCGGTAGAAGAGCAGCATGTGCGCATGCTCCGCCTTGATGCGCAGGTACTGCTGGATGACCGGGGAGTGAGTGGGGTCGGGGGCGCGCGTCATCGGTGCGAGTGTAACCAATGGCGATCCGGCGCGCATGCCCGTGGCGCCGCCTTGAAATGCAGGAATTCGCCCGCATAATCCTGTCTGATCCCGTTTCCCAGCGGCGCCAATCCACCTGTCAGGAGCAGTATCAGGCCATGACCGTCGAGACCGCGAAAGAGACCCGCAGCTTCCAGACCGAGGCACGTCAGTTGCTCGATCTGATGATCCACTCCCTCTACAGCAACAAGGAGGTCTTCCTTCGGGAGCTCATCTCGAACGCATCGGATGCATGCGACAAGCTGCGATTCGAGGCGCTGTCCGACGAGTCCCTCTACGAGGGCGACGGTGAGCTCTCCATCCACGTGGACTTCGACGAGAAGGCTCGCACGATAACTGTTCGCGACAACGGCATCGGCATGAGCCGAGAGGAGATCGTCGAGCATCTCGGCACCATCGCAAAATCCGGCACCCGCCAGTTCCTGGAGGCGCTGACCGGTGATCAGGCACGGGACTCCGAGCTCATCGGTCAGTTCGGCGTCGGCTTCTACGCGAGCTTCATGGTAGCCGATCGCATCACCGTCACCTCGCGCCGGGCGGGACTCCCGCGCGACGAGGGCGTGCGCTGGGAGTCGAGCGGGGAGGGCGATTTCACGGTGGAGACCGTGGAGGCGCCGAAGCGCGGCACGCGGGTCGTGCTGCATCTGCGCGAGGGCGAGGACGAGAACGGCTTCCTCGACGGCTCGCGCCTGCGTGCCATCGTGCACCGCTACTCGGATCACATCTCGTTCCCCGTCACGATGATGAAGCAGGGCGAGGACGAGACCGGCGAGGAGACCGTCAACACGGCGACCGCCATCTGGACCCGCTCGAAGCAGGAGATCTCCGACGAGGAGTACAACGAGTTCTACAAGCACATTGCCCACGACTTCGACGATCCGCTCGTGCATCTACACAGCCGCGTCGAGGGGAATCTCGAGTACACGTCGTTGCTCTATATCCCGAAGCACGCGCCCTTCGACATGTGGGATCGCAACGTGCGCCGCGGTGTCAATCTCTACGTGCGCCGTGTGTTCATCATGGACGACGCCGAGCAGCTCATGCCGCCTTACCTGAGGTTCGTGCGCGGCGTGATCGACTCCGCCGATCTGCCCTTGAATGTGTCCCGGGAGATCCTCCAGCAGAACCGGCAGATCGACGCGATGCGCTCCGGATCGGTGAAGAAGATCCTCGATCTGCTGGCCAAGCTCGCCCGGGACGACGAGGAGAAGTACGCGACCTTCTGGGGCGAGTTCGGCAAGGTGTTCAAGGAAGGGCTCATAGACGACCCGAAGAACAAGGAGGCGATCGCCGATCTATTGCGCTTCGCGAGCACCCACACCGACGCCGGCGAGCACACCATGTCCCTCGCCGACTACGTGGATCGGATGGGTGACGACCAGGAGTTCATCTACTACATCACGGCGGACAGCCACAGTACGGCGGTGAACAGTCCCCACCTCGAGATCTTCCGCGAGAAAGGCATCGAGGTCCTGCTTCTCAGCGACGAGATCGACGAGTGGATGGTGAATCACCTCCAGGAGTACAAGGACAAGCGCCTGCAGTCGGTGACCAAGGGTGAGCTGGACGCGGCCCTCGCCGGGGAGGAGAAGAAGGAGGAGTCCGACGACGGGGGGGAGTACGGCGAGCTTCTCGCGGCCTTCGAAGCGGCCCTCGGCGATCGCGTGAAGGCCGTTCGCATCACCCACCGCCTGACTACGTCGCCGGCCTGTCTCGTGGCCGATGAGCACGAGCTCGGCGGACACCTGGAGCGCCTCCTCAAGGCCGCGGGGCAGGAGGTCCAGGGCAGCAAACCCATCCTGGAGGTGAACCCGGACCACGTCCTGGTGACCCGATTCGCCGCGGAAGCGCGGGAGCAGCGCCGGGAAGACTGGGCTAATATTCTCTTTGATCAGGCTCTTCTCAGCGAGGGCGGGCGCCTCCCGGATCCGGCTGGATTCGTCAGGCGCCTGAACGAGATGTTCCTGGCCGTGGCCGGCCAGGGCGAGGCGGAGAAGAGCTCCTCCCAGGTGCGCGGGAAGACCGCCAGGGTGTCCAAAAAGGACGGTAGCGCCGCCAAGACGGCAAAGGGGGGGCCGGCCGGGAAGAAGGCCGCATCCCGAAAGAAGGCCGCTCGGAAGAAGACAGGCGGCAAGAAGGCTGGCGCCTGAGGAAGCGGGCTCCTGGCAAAATGGCCCGAAATGCCTACCGTGACACGATCCAGGGACCCCCTGGAGGCCCCATGGTGGAGAGTGTGTGACCGTGGTCACTATGGCTGGGAAATAGCGGCTGTTACACTGCTTATGAGCTAGATGAGGCCGGAGCAGGGGACCATGGGGTCCGAAGCCACCGCCAGGCGACCACCAGGCGACTACCAGGCGCGATCGGGGCATGCCTAACGGAAAAAGCACAGATTTCGAGTCTATCCGGGCGCTTTCGGCGGTGGGCATTGCCCTCTCGGCCGAGAAGGACGAGCGGCGCCTGATGGAGCTCATCGTCCAGAGCGCGAAGCGGCTCACCAACGCCGACGGCGGGACCTTCTATTCCCGTACCGAGGACGACGAGCTCAAGTTCGAGATCATGCATACGGATACCCTGGGCGTGCACATGGGCGGCACCAGCGGCATCCCCATCGACCTCCCGAACGTTCCGCTGTTCGACGACAACGGCGAGCCGAACCACAAAATGGTGGCGGCCAAGGCCGCGGTAACCGGCGAGACGGTCAACATCCGCGATGCCTACAACGCCCCCGATTTCGATTTCTCCGGTACCCGCGCGTTCGACGAGACCACCGGCTACCGCTCCAAGTCCTTCCTCACCGTCCCGTTGCGCAACCACGAAGACGAGGTCATCGGGGTCCTGCAGCTCATCAATGCGGTGAACCGCGACGAGGGAGGGCTCGTGCCCTTCAGCGTGGCGGATCAGGAGCTGGTCATGTCACTGGCCTCCCAGGCCGCCACGGTGCTGACCAAAGAGCGACTGATCAAGGAGCACCGGACACTCTTCGAATCCTTCATCGAGCTCATCGCTGCCGCCATCGACGACAAGTCACCCTACACCGGCGGGCACTGCCGCCGGGTTCCCGAGCTCACGCTCATGCTCGCGGATGCGGCCGCGGAGACGCAGTACGGCCCGCTCAAAGAATTCGGGATGAACGAGGACGATCGATACGAGCTCAAGATCGCCGGGTGGTTGCACGACTGCGGCAAGGTCACGACGCCGGAGCACGTCGTGGACAAGTCCACCAAGCTCGAGACCATTTACGATCGCATCCACATCATCAATGCCCGCTTCGAGGTGCTCAAGCGCGACGCCGAGATCCGTGTTCTGAAGCAGAAGCTCGAAGCAAAGGAGAAGCGCAAGCGGGTCAACGAGAAGAAGCTCGATGCGGCGCTCGCCGCCGAGCTCGAGCAGCTCGAGAGAGATCGCGAGTTCCTGAACGTCTGCA
>CBDTYP010000136.1:0-8014 GCA_965364645.1 uncultured Gammaproteobacteria bacterium
TGCTCGAGCTCCGTGAGCTGTTCCGCGACGCGCTCCTCGAGACCCTGGTTGAGCGCTACGAGCTCCTCCGCCTGCTCCTCGAGTCTCCGAGCCTGCTCCTGGCTCTGATCGTGCAGCTCCTTTATCCGGAGCATGGACTTCACTCTGGCGACCAGCGCCGTGTGCTCCACCGGCTTGGTCAAGTACTCCTCGGCACCCGCCTCGAGCCCGGCGACCACATCCTTGGGATCCGCCTTCGAGGTAACCAGAACTATGGGGATGAACGGCAGGGCGTCGTTAGCCTTGACCCGCCGGCAGACTTCGATGCCGTCGATCCTGGGCATCATGATGTCCAGAAGAATGAGATCCGGCTCCTGCTTCTCGATGACCTCCAGCGCTTCCTCACCATCACTCGCTGTCAGGATCTCGTAGCCGTTGGCCGCGAGGCGCATCTCCAGAATCTCGACGTTCGCGGGAGTATCGTCGACGATCAGAATTCTGGGTGGTGTTCGCACGGCGTACTTCGACCTTAGTCCTGCGGCACGTACTCGCGAATCTTGTCCAGCAACTTTCGCGGACTGAAGGGCTTCGCGAAGTAGGCGTCACAGCCGGCCTCGATCGCCTTGTTCTCGTCTCCGCTCAGAGCATACGACGTAACCGCAATGATCGGCGTGCGCTCGGTCGATGGATCCGCCTTGATTTGCCTTGCGGCCTCGTAGCCGTCGATGCCGGGGAGCTGGATGTCCATGAGGATCAGGTCGGGCCGCTCGGCCTTCGCCACGCTGACGCCGTCGGTTCCCGTGGTTGCCTCGATGACCTCGTAGCCGGCATTGGTCAGCAGATCCCGCACGATCGTGCGATTGTCTTCCTGGTCCTCGACGACCAATATGCGCTTCGTCATGCGGCCTCCGTTTGCTCTTCTACCCTTATCGGCAGAGTGAATGTGAAGGTGGCGCCTTCCCCGAGCGTGGACGCTACCCAGAGCCGCCCTCCATGCATTTCCACGATGCGTCTGGCGATCGACAATCCGAGACCGGTACCACCCTTCGCGCGAGTATCGCTGCCGTCTGCCTGTTGGAACTCGTCGAAAATCATCCTCTGGTCCGCCTCGGAGATGCCCATGCCCGTATCCGTTACCGAGACCTCGAAGGCGTCGTCGGATACAACGACCCGCACCACTACCTCGCCCTCATCGGTGAACTTGATCGCATTGCTGACGAGGTTGAGGAGCACCTGAGTGATGCGCTGCTCATCTCCCTTCCCGAGAGGCAGATCGGGCGCGACATCCGCATTCAAGGCGAGGCTCTTCTCGTCACCCAGCGATTCAACCGCCACGATCACGTTGTCGACAATCTCTTTCATGGAATAGTCGTTGAATGTGAGACTCAACTGACCAGCTTCCATCTTGGAGATATCCAGCACGTCGTTGATGAGTGTCAACAGATGACGCCCGTTTCGGTCGACGCGTTTCAGGACGCTCTCGATCTGCTCGGGCACCTCTCCATAGATGTTGTCGATGATGAGCTCCGTATAGCCCAGGATCGCGTTCATCGGCGTACGCAGCTCGTGCGACATGTTCGCCAGGAACTGTGATTTGTGCTGGCTCGCGATTTCCAGCTGGTCGCTCTTGTCCTGAATCTCCTGAAAGAGCCGCGCGTTGTGGATGGCCAACACCGACTGATTCGCGAAAGTCTGAAGCAGGTTGACGAGCTCATCGGAAAAGTTGCCGAGCTGGCGGCGAAAGACCAGGAGCCCCCCCAGGAGGGTCGTTTCCCGATACAGCGGAATTGCCACGAATGAGCGCAGCCCGAGGTCTACGAGGATGCGTCTCACCTGGGGTGCGACGAACTGCTTCTCGTCGCGGATATCCCCTACCTGCACGGGTTCGTGCGTGACTGCCGCGTGTCCGATAGCGCCTTCGCCGAGATGGATCGGTGCGGCCTTGACGGCCTCGAGATGCTCCGGCGCGGTCTGGTGGGTAGCCGTAGCCCGAAATGTCTGACTCTCCTCATCGAACTCGTAGATGATCCCCTCGTCGCCTTCGGAGAGCTCGACGGCGCGGGTGACGATGGTCGTGAGCACAGTCTGTAAGTCGATCGTGGAGCTCACGGCCCGACTCACTTCCCCGAGCGCCTGCAGCTCTTCGATGGATCTCCTGAGCTCCCTGGTCCGTTGCTCGACCTTCTGTTCGAGATTCTCTCGGGCTTCCTTGATCGATCCCCGCATGGCGTCGAGATCCTGCGCGAGGATTCCTATCTCGTCCCGGCTATCCGTATCGATCGGCGCCTCGAGGTCACCACTCGCGATCAGGGTCGCAGACGTTTGAAGCTTGGATAGAGGGCGGGAAATATAGCGCCGCGTGATCACCATGGATGTCAGGGAGATCGCGACGATAATGAGTATCGTCAGTGTAACGATGGCGGATACCTGAACGATAATCTGATGCCTGACGGCTTCTCGGGAGACTCCTATCACGATCGTGCCGATGAAACTTCCCTCGAATTCGATATCGGCTTCTTTCACGATGAATTTCGGCGACTTCTCGAAGAAATCTCTGTCCTTATCCTGGAACTGCGGTCGACGTTTCTCGATCAACGTCTGGCCGCTCCAAACTATGCGCGCAGTAACGATGGACTGGTCGAGGAAAAGCGCCTCGAGAAAATCGTCTACGGCATCGTTGTCGAGATTCCACAATGGAGTCGTAAGCGCAATCCGCGCGAGATTGACTGCATTTTCCAGGCGCTGCTCGATCTCCGTCTCTAGCCGGTCGATATTGACTATGATGCCTACGGAGGCGAATCCACACAGGATCAGCGTCACGACGCCGATGAATGCGTAGCTGAATCGCCGGCTCAGGCTTCGAGGCGCGATTTTTCGCCTTTGTACAGAAGAATCGTCCATGATGGATTCTATCCGAAGAGCCTGACTACTCTACGGCCCGGAAGATGCTGACAGATATCAGCGCTCCGCCCATTTCGGCATTGGTAGAACGTACTTTGCCTCCGCCATCTTCCTCGGCCACACAATCATACGATTTCCATTCTGAATCTGAAACGTCAGTCCCTCACGGGCACTAAGACCCTGCGCATCGGCCTTGTACTCTCCCATTACTGTCATCACTGTAATTGAGGCCAGGGAATTGCGGATCTTCTCGGGATCGAAGCTGCCGGCATCCTTGACGGCCGCCTCGACGATCTGCATCTCGGAGTAGGCCAGTGCGGCATGGTAGTTGGGCTTCACGCCATAGCGTGATTCGTAGTTGTTGATGAACTCGGTCATCCCGGGATGTCCGAGAACCGGGTTGGGCTCCCACGGACTGAATCCGAATACGTACTCAGCGCTGCCTCCGAGCTCTACGACGAACCTCGGCAGTGCGGGACCGATGGTCGCGGCAAACATCTTGGGATTGAGGTTGATCTCGCGCATCTGACGAATTTGCGCAACGGCATCGGCAAAATAGCTGTTCGAGAATATTGCCTCGGCGCCGCTCGCCCGGATCTTCTCGAGCAGGATGGTGAAATCCTTTTCATCCTTGTGGTAGCTCTGGAGGAGCACGACGTCGATGCCGAGCTTCTTCGCCCATTCCAGCGTGCCTTCGGTCGACTGGCGGGGGAACAGACTCCCCTCACCTATTACGGCGACGCGCTTGATACCCAGCTCCTTGGCAATCTGGAGCGCTCCGTGCTGATAATCCTGGGCGATGGTGCGGGGCGGGCCGAATACGTACTTTCTTCCTCTGCTCCAGATGGCCTTAGACGCGCCCCCGCTCCCAACGAAGGGGCGCTTGTAGGTCTCCATGACATTCGCCACCGCATCGGTGATGGCGCTCGAGTAAGGCCCCTGGATGAGATCGATCTTGTTCTCGGTGATGAGCTTCTCATAAAGCCTGATAGCGGTCGGCCTGTCGGAACCGTCGTCGAGCACTATGCGCTCGACTTTGTGACCAAGGAGCCCGCCGCGGGCGTTGAGCTCGTCCACATAAAGCTTGTGCGAGCGATTGTGACGCTCACCGAGCTCGGCGTAACGACCGGAAAGCGCCAACGTGCCCCCGACGACGACGACATTGCCGGCGCGGTGGTCGGCGCGCGCGGCCCCGATCAGCGGGATGGTGCTCGTCAGCCAGATGACGGTGACTGCAATCAGAAAGGAGCGAGCGTTCATGACCACCTCCAGTCTCAGGGGTGGTCCGACAGGCCATCCGGAAGTCGGTACCACTCGTCGACGCTGCTTGTCGGAGAACGGCGGCCTCCGCGAGAAAGCAGCAAGATCGCTGGCAGGTAGTCAGTAGTCGGGGCTTCCGGGCCGATCAGGGAGGCTTACCCGAACTCCAAGCCATCCCCGGGTCCATGACCCGCCACACGCGAGGATTATTAACCATGCTCGGAGTAGGGTCAATTTTCCACAGTCGGCAGCGGCTGGGCAACGGGCGGACCCCGGGGCGACAGTCCCGCGCCCGCCGTCCATTCTGAACGCCCTGCCACCCGGGAAATCGAGGCCGGTTCCAGCGCCCCACGGTTTCGAGGCGTTGGCGGCTACTCCACGACAATCGCTCCCTCGAGAAGCTCCTCCGGAAAGCGAATCTCCAGCGCCCGGCTGGTTGCCTGATTAATCATGATCAATGGCTTTCTCGGGGTCTCTATCGGGATGTCGATCAACGCCTCGCCCCGTCGATTCCGATCCACAATGCCGGCGACCTCCTTACCGAGCGCGTAGTAATCGGGAATCGCTCCGAAGAGAGCGCCATTCTGAATGTATTTCTTCTGCGCCGCGATGGTTATTATTCCGGCGGATCTCAACCTGGCACCTATCTCCTTGGCTTGGGTCATGTGATAGCTGTCCAATGGCAAGTACACCGCGTCGACATCGATTGTTCGCTCAGTCAGCTCCTGAAGATTGTTCTTCAGACTATCCCCACCCGGGGCGGATCGCAGGTCAACGACCGTGAAACCGTATTTTCCGCCCAGGTCGTGGAGGGCCCTTCTTATGACCACCACGTTCTTCTCCCGGGGATTGAACATGAATCCGAGAGTCTTGAAGCGCACGACCCGAATGGCCGTATCGATTTGAAAGGACAGGGGCACCCTGTTGCTCGTGCCGCTCATGTTGCCGCCGGAGGATTGCATGCTGTCGGCGATCTCCGATTCCACCGGCGCGGCGACATTACTGAAGACGTGCGGGACCTTGTTGTTGAGTATGGTCTTGGTCATTTTCGACGCCGTGGTCCCGTAGGAATACACGTAGTCGTAGGTCTCCAGATCTGGTAGCAGCTTCTCGCGTAACAATCGACCCAACGTCTTTCGGCTCTGCTCCGCATCGAGAACCGTGTAGCGGGCCGTGTATCCCATCTCGCTCAACGCGTCCATGAAACCACGGCAAGCTTCGGTCTCGCCCCGCCACTGGACCATCGCGATGCTCAGGTCCTGGGAAGCGGCTGACGCTGACGTGCCATAGCTAGAGTGCAACACGAGCACGAGCAGCAACGCTTGAATCAGAGATCTCATAATCGGGCTTCCATCAGGGTCGGCAGCCTCCCCTGGTGCCGAGCGATCGAAAGTTCTAACGCTTCAGAACTGGTGATTCGCGGTCGCGAGGAACCAGCATAGCGCCACGAAAAAGGGCTAACAAGACGGGTCAGCGACGCACATGATAGATGAAGCGGCGGATCGCGTCGGAATCAAGCAGAATCTGGTGCTCGTCCGCTTCCCGCTCCAGGGCGTCGCAGATGATGCCGTTGCCCTCGGCCTCGAACGCGTCGCGCAGGGCGACCATCGAGGCCTTGACGCGCGGCCAGAAGTCCCGGAAGGCCTCGGTCTGATCGTACACCTCGCAGGCCAATCCGAGGCGGGCGAGGGAGCGCGCCACCGGCGTCCCGTCTGCCTCCAACTGACTGCGCTCGCCGCCGTCGCGCAGATCCTGCGTGACGACGATGGCGAGCTGCCCCCCTTCCTTCAGAGATTCGACGATGGTTGCGATGCAGGCATCCAGATCTGTCACCCAGTAGTGGGTGTCAATCATGATGGCGGCGTCGAAGCGCGCGGTGGACAGATCGAGGGCGTTCAGATCACCTTCGCGGAACCCCAGGCGGACGCGCTTCGCCTCGGTGCGCGCCTCGGCCGCGGCGATGGCCGAGGCCGCGTAGTCGACTCCCTTGACCGCGGCGCCGGTCATGTCGGAGATGTACTCGGAGATGGCGCCCGCGCCGCAGCCCAGATCGAGCACGGCGTCTCCGGGCTGCAGATCGAGCAGGGCGAGCAGCTCGTGCAGGCATCGCATGTCCATCTGGCCTTCCTGGCACAGGTCTTCGCCGTAGACGCGCTCGCAGTGCCGGGAGTGCGCCGCGCTCTCGTGGGCCGCGATGTAGAAGTGCTGGTAGTAGTACCAATAGTGATCGGGCCGCTCTCGATGATAGGCGTCCGCGCGGGGACGAGCGGACTCGGTGAGCCGGTAGCCCGCGTCGTCGCCATCGATCAGTCCCTTCTCCTGCAAGCTGCCGTACGCGCGCGACCAATCCTCGAGATATCGCCAGAATCGGTCGCCCTCGCGCTCGAGCGACGCCCGGTCCGAGGCGAGCGCCTCGAGCTCCGCCTTGCGCAGCGTCGCAAGCACCTGGATCTCTGCCTCGTCGAGCGTCATCTATCGACCCAACACTGCCTGCGCTTCGTCGACCAGGGTGCCGACGAGCTCCGCCGCCGGAAAGACGCGGTTGAGAGGTGCCGCCTGCCCGGACAGCATCACGCCGAAGTCCGCCGACCCCCGGCTCGTGCTGTCGGTGAAGAGCGCGGAGGTGAGACTCTCCTGGAGCGGGTACGGTGCCGCGTCGTCTTCGTAAGGCGCCAGCTCGTCGACGAGGCGGTCGACGACGAATCTCGCCAGCCGTCCCGTGTAGAGTCGGCTCAGGCGGGTGCCATCGTCACGAAGATTGGCGAGAACGTCGCGGTAGAGAGGGCTCGCGCCGGACTCCGGGCAGGTGAGAAACGCCGTGCCCATCTGCACGCCGCTCGCGCCGAGGGCGAACGCGGCCGCGATGCCCCGGCCGTCGGCGATGCCGCCCGCGGCGATGACCGGAACCGACACCGCGTCGACGACCTGGGGCACCAGGGCGAGCGAGCCGACCGCACCCGACGAGAGCGGCTCCTCGAACGATCCCCGGTGCCCACCCGCCTCGGAACCTTGCGCGATGATGGCGTCGGCGCCACGGGACTCGAGGGCGCGCGCCTCACCCACTGTGGTGGCGGTGGAAAGTATGGTGACCCCCGTGGACTTGAGCGCGTCAATCACATCCCGCGCAGGCAGACCGAAGTGGAAGCTCACGACATCCGGCTCGAGCTCGAGCACCAGTGCAAGGGTGTCAGCGCCGAACGGCTCGAAGGGACACGAGAGCGCGGGAACGTCCCCGAGTCCGAGCTCCCGGTAATAGGGCGCGAGCTTCTCACGCATGACCGCGGCGCCATCGGGCGGTGCTGCCGGAGGCTGGTGGACGAAGAAGTTGATGTTGAAGGGCCCCTTCGTCAACGCCCGTGTCGCATCGAAGTTCTCACGCAGCTCTTCGTGGGACATCTCCGCGCAGCCGAGGGATCCCATCCCGCCCGCATTTGTGACCGCGGCCGCCAGCTCGGGCGTGCCGGACAGAGACATGGGCGACAGAACGATCGGGTGCCCGATTCCCAGGAGCTCGGTCAGATCGCCCCTTGGCCAGTCAGTGCTCATCCGGGAGTCCGTCCGACATAGGGCCGGCTCGTCAGGAAGTCGAAGTCGCAGCCCTCGTCCGCCTGGGTGACATGATCGAAGAAGAGCTTCTTGTGCCCGCGCCGGACGTGGGACTCATCGGGAGGCGTCCACGCGTCCCGGCGGCGCGAGAGCTCATCGTCCGGGACGTCGAGTGACAACGACCGCGACGGTACGTCGAGGCTGATGCGATCGCCGTTACGGACGAGAGAGAGCGGGCCTCCGGCGGCGGCCTCGGGGCTCGCGTGCAGCACGATGGTGCCGAAAGCGGTGCCGCTCATGCGGCAGTCGGAGATGCGCACCATGTCCT
>CBDTYP010000137.1:0-8009 GCA_965364645.1 uncultured Gammaproteobacteria bacterium
GGCGCGAGTCCCGCGCAGGCCGCCGACATGGCGAGCGTGTGGCCCGACTGGGTGACCGATGCGTCGGCCTGCGCATGGAACTGCGCGATGAGCTCGCGGAGTCGGCCGAGCTCGTCGAAACGCGCACCGCCGAGGGTCTCGTCCAGCAGCGACGCCAGCGCCCCTTCGTTTCTCACGAGTGCCTTCCCGGAGAGCACGAACAGGCCGTGCACGCCTCGGACGTCGTCGACCAGGGAGCGGCAGGAGACGCGGGCGCCCAGCCCACCGGTTACCGCGGCCTGGCGCGCCTGCATCCGGAGATAGTCCTCGTCCCCGCATCCGACCTCCGGGAGGCAGTCGCAGTAGAGACCCAGCACGTCTACCAGCTCCGGCGCCAACGCCGGCAGCTCCACGACCAGCTGCTGGTAGACGAGGCCGTTGGTGCCCTGTCCGTACCAGGTGACCGGCATGCCGCCCACCTGCCCCGGCGTACCTTCGGGGATCGCCCGATCGTCGGGGACGTCCTCGAGACCCACCCTCGGCAGCAGCTCGGCATCCTCTTCCTGCTCCTGGCGTACCTTGAGCGCCGCGGCCTGCTCGACGATGCGCGCCTTCTCCTCCTCGCCGAGGCGGCGCTTGCGCTCCAGCAAACGCTTCGCGAGGGCCTCCGATCGGCGCGTGCTCATGTCCCGATCCGGCGCCATGGTCAGGCGAACTCGGTGCGGGTTGTCGATCAACAGCGCGCGGGTGAGATCCTTGATGAAGTCGGGATCCTCGATGGATCGGCGGAGCCCCGCCAGCGCATCATCGATGTCCAACGCCGCCACCGCGTCACCGCCGTGCAGATACGTCGGCATCACGCGCAACATGAGCTGCAAGCCGTAAGGGAATCGCCCGCCGCCGACCTCCCGCTGGGCGAGCTCCACCTGGTGCAGCACGGACTCCACGTCCTCCCGGGGCACGCCGTCCCGTGCGACCGTGCGCAGGACCTCCAGTATCTGCTCCTCTATCGCTTCGGCGTGTCCGGGATCCGTACCCTCGAGGCCGCACTGAAACGTCGCCTCCCGCGTCGAGTCGTCGAGACCGCAGAGCTCCGAGGGTGCCGCCGCGAGCTCGGTGGTCTCGAGGAACTTTCTGAGCGGCGAGGCGCTGTTGTCCAGCAACACGCCGGAAAGCAGGTGCGCCTTCAACATCTCCGAGAAGTCGTCGCTCCTGCCGAGCAGCCATCCGATGACGACGTGACTCTTGTTGGCGACGTCTTCGTCATCGTCGAAGCTGTAGGTGTCTTCCACGACGAGCGGCTTGTCGTAGCGACGCTCATCGGGGATGTCCACGTCGACGCGCTCGCGCTGGAATCGCGACAGCACGTCGGCCTCGAACTTCTCCTGGTGCTCTGCCACCGGGAAGCTGCCGAAGGTCATGAACAACGCGTTGCTCGGATGATAGTGGCGCGCGTGGAAATCCTTCAGCTGCCGGTAACCGAGCTCGGGGATCGCCTCCGGCTCACCGCCGCTGTTGTAGTGATAGGTCGTCGTGGGAAATACGTTCGATTGCAGAGACTGCGCGACCTGGGCGACCGGTGAGCTCATGGCGCCCTTCATTTCGTTGTAGACGACGCCACGGATCGTGAGGGGCGAGTCCGGATCCGCCGGCTCCTCGAACTCGAGCCGGTGCCCCTCCTGGGCGAAGTCCAGTGGATCCAGAAGCGGGAAGAAGACGGCGTCCAGGTAGACGCCGAGAAGATTGTCGAAATCCTTGCGGTTCTGGGTGGCGAAGGGGTAAGCGGTCCAATCGCTCGCCGTGAACGCGTTCATGAACGTGTTGAGAGAACGACGCAGCATCATGAAGAAGGGATCCCGCACCGGGTAGCGCTCGCCCCCGCACAGCGACACGTGCTCGAGCACGTGGGCGACGCCCGTGCTGTCCCGGGGAACCGTCGGCAGCGCCACGAGGAACGCGTTGTTGTTGTCGGCCGACGCCAGATGGATGTGGTTCGCGGCGGTCGTGCCGTGCAGGTAGTGCTCCAGCGTGACGTCCAGGGATGGAACGTGCTCCCGGCGAATCAGTTCGAATGCCGGATGACTCATGAACGCCCGAGCTCGGCGGCACCGACGACACTCGCGTAGGGCACGGCCAGGGCCGCCATGAACGCGGCGTGCACATCGGCCGCCGGAATGACTTTGTCCTCGAATTGCAGATCCCGGGTCGCACAGGCATCGGCGACCACCGTGCACGAGAAACCGAGGTCGAACGCCGCCCGCGTCGTCGCATCGATGCACATGTGAGTCATGGCGCCGCATATGACGAGATGCTCGATACCGTCGCCCTTCAGCGTATCGAGCAAGGTGGTGTCCCGAAAGCTGTTCGGAAAGTTCTTCTGAATCACGGCCTCCCCCTGTGCCGGCGCGACACTCGCATGGGTCTCCATGCCCTCGGTGCCGGGCAGGAAGAACGTGGCCCCTGGACGGGTCGAGACGTGCTGGACATGGTAGATGGGCTTCCCCTCGTCCCGAAATCCGGCGAGCACGGTGGATGCCGTCCCGGCCGCGGCGTCCATGGAGACCAGCTCCATGCTCCCTCCGGGGAAGTAGTCGTTCTGAATGTCTACAAGCAGGAGTCCGGATTTCACGTCGAATTCACCCTTTGCGCGTCTCGTCGGTGCCGCCGATTATAGCTACTCTCCTTTCGGCTATTCACCTATGGGATTGTTGATGTGTACCCGGGCGGCGCTGTGGCTCCCGTCCAGGTCGAATACGATGTCGGCGCGCGCGGGCATCTCGGCGAGGATGTGCCGGGTCAAGCGCTCGTAGTGCATGACGAAACGGTCCACCTCGGCATCGCTCATGATTCGCGTGTCCCCCGCGCGGGTGACGGCGGCCGCCAGCTTGTGCTCCTGCAAGCGGCGCCACTCGAAGACCCGGTGCATGCCTTCCACGCGCAGCAGGATCAGCACGTCGATGAGGCCGAACAGCGCCCGGTAGTCTTCCCCGAGGCGTGCGTTGACCGTGCGGCGCCAGAGCCCTTGTGGATCCTCGTCACGCTCCAGATCGTTGATCGCTGCGCCCAATGCCGCCTCACTCTCCGGCACCGCCCCCACGCACCAGCCCTCGAAGAGCAGCGTGGACACCGGGCCGCGGTGGATGCGCCACTGCTCGGGCGCGAGCCTCGTGTCCATGGCCTTGTCGAATACGGGCAGCGCGACCGTCTCGCCGGCCCCGAGGGACGCGAGCGTCTCGATGGTGTCGAGGCCAAGGGCCACGTCGTGGGTGCCGGGCACGCCCCGGGTCGCGAACAGCGGATGCACCTCGGCGGCGAGCTCCCCGCGGCGCTCGTGGGTCTCGTAGATGTCGTCTATGGAAAGGGTGGCGGGTGTCTCGTCGAAGGCCTCGGCGAGAACCGTGCCGAGAAGGCGACAGAACGTGGACTTTCCCGAGCCCTGGGCGCCGCAGACGCCCACGATGCGGGTGCCGTTCTCGCCCCCGCGCCCCGCCCGCAGCCAGGCGGCGAGGGGGAGATACAACGTCTCCAGCAGCGGCGACAGATCGTTGTCGATGCGCATCGCCGCGCAGTCCGCCAGGAATGCTGGCCGGCAACGCTCCGCCAGGGCGGCGAGGCATGCGTCGTCGATAAAGCGCTGTTCAGGGGGCCAATGCATGGTGATCCGCGCCGAATACTACCCCCGGTCGCCCCGCGGGCGCACGCGCGCGGCCCCGTTGATTTGCCCTGTCGCCAGCCCTGTGACTGGTCATGGGCTTGTCCGACACCTACGCTTGCCTTAGGCTCTGTGACCGCCGGGCCACGCGAGGGCAGGAGGCGAATGTGAGAGTGTCTTTGATGAGTCGCATCTTCGGACTGCAATCAAATCATGGACCACAAGGGGGACGACACGCGCTCCACCGGTGGCTGCTGCTGGCCGCCGCCCTCACCCTGACCCTGGCCCTGGCGCCGCTGGCCCAGGCCCAGGAAGACTACGACACCGGCAAACGCGCTTATCTGTCCGGCGACTACGCCGAGGCCCTGCGCATCTGGCAGCCCCTTGCCGACGCCGGCAACAAATTCGCCCAGTTCAGCATCGGCAGCCTGTACTTCGAGGGCGCCGGCGTAGAGAAGAACTACGAGGAATCCGCCAGGAACTTCGAGCTGGCAGCGAAGCAGGGCTACGCGCCCGCCCAATTCAACCTCGGCAACGCCTACAAACATGGCAACGGCGTCCCCCAGGACGACCTCAAGGCGGCGGAGTGGTGGGAGAAGGCAGCCGAGCAGAACTTCGCCCCGGCCCAGTTCAACCTCGGCACCCAGTACTATTTCGGACGCGGGGTGCCGAAGGACGAGGAGACCGCCATACGCTGGTATCGGCGTGCCGCGGAGAACGGTCACGTCCAGGCCCAACGCCTGTTCAGCATGACCGATACGCCGGCGAACCAGGTGCAGGCGGGCAGCGCGGCGCCGACCGCCGGCCAGACCGGCTCTTCCGCCAGCACATCCAGTGGCGCGGCGCCGGTCGCGGCTGCCGCCGCCACCACCACGGCCGCGGCCGCCACCGCGAGCGCGCCCACACCGGCGAGCGGCCAACCGTCGGATGGAGAGTCCTGGCTCAAGGCCCAGAACGCGAACGACTACACGCTCCAGCTCCTGGCTACCCACGACGAGAAGCTCATGCGCGAGTACCTGGGGAAGCACCAGTTTACCGAGCCGGTGGCCTACTTCGCGTTCCAGCGCGACGGCAAGCAATGGTACGCGGCGGTGTACGGCGCCTACGCGGAGAAGTCCCAGGCCCAGAACGCGGTCGCCACGCTGCCCGCGAGCGTCGGCAAGAATCCCCCCTGGATCCGACAGTTCGGCGGCATCCAAAAGCTCATGATGGCGCCCTGATTAGACCTGTTCAGCCCTGTTCAGCATTACAGGCGCCGGCTGTCGGCGGCCTGGGCGAAGGCGCGATCCTCGAGGGAGCCCAGCAGGGACTCGACGCCCTCCTCCACGACGAATAGATCCCGGATCCCCGGATCCGCGAACCCCTGATCGATAATCCGATCGATGAGCGCCTCGTAGGCCTGCCAGTAGCCCCCCACGCTCAGCAGCCCGATGGGCTTCGCGTGGAGACGCAGCTGCTGCCACGTGATGATCTCGATGGCCTCGTCGAGGGTCCCGAGGCCGCCGGGCAGAGCGGCGAACGCATCGGCCAGCTCGAACATGCGCTGCTTGCGCTCGTGCATGCTGTCGACGACAACGAGCTCGGTGAGGGTCGGATTGCCCACCTCCCGGCGCATGAGGAACTCTGGGATCACGCCGGTGACCTCGCCGCCGTGGTCGAGGACGCTCTGCATGACGACACCCATGAGGCCGATGCTGCCACCGCC
Source organism: uncultured Gammaproteobacteria bacterium (assembly GCA_965364645.1). Taxonomy (GTDB): domain Bacteria; phylum Pseudomonadota; class Gammaproteobacteria; order HK1; family HK1; genus JAABYT01. The sequence goes on from CBDTYP010000137.1 coordinate 5,337, forward strand.
GTACACGAGGCGCGTGCCGCGCTCGGCCAGCGCGCGTCCGAGCTGCTCCGCGGCGATAGCGTAGGCGGGATCGGCGCCGACCCGGGAGCCGCAGAAGACGCATAGGCTGCGAATGCTCTGCATGGTTTCAGAGGTCGTTCATCCGGCGGATGTGCGCGAGGTCGGCCTTCGTCAACGGGTATGCCTGGGCGAAGCCCCGCACGTAGACGCCGCTCCGCGGCTGCAGACGGAAGAGCTTGAAGTCCTGCAGTGGACGGATGAGGTCCATGACTTCGCCGAACTTGGCCTGGAAGAGATCCATGATCTGGCACCAGCGATCGGAATCCCGTTCTATGATGTCCGCGTCCGCGTCGAAGCCGAGACGTTTACGGGCGAAGAGCTGCTTGGTATCGTCCTCCGACTGCACGAACATGATGCTAACCCGCGGCGTCGACAGCAGGTTGCCGGTATGGGTCGAGAGCTCGCTCAGATTGACATAGAACGCGTCGTCATCGATGCGCACGTAGGGCGCATAGCTCGCATCGGGGACGCCCCCGGCGCTCACCGTGGCCATCAAGAGGGTCTTGAATCCGGTGAGGAAGTCGCCCGCCTCGACCACGATGGGCTCGGTGGGCGTCCGGAAGCGTTCGCTGTCGGCGTCGGACTCCGTCATCTGTTCATCACCTTGTCCATTTAATGGATCCCTCGTCCCTATCGTTGCTGCCGCCGGAGGTGTCGGCGCTCGCGGCCGCCGGCCTGGTGGCGCTGAGCCTCTTCACGTCGGCCCTCACCGCGGCGGCGGGCATCGGCGGCGGGCTCGTGTTGCTGAGTGTCCTGGCCACCTTCCTCCCGCCGGTCGTCGTCATTCCGATCCACGGGGTCGTCCAACTCGGCTCGAACGCCGGACGCGCGGCGCTCCTGCGCCAGCACATCGATCGGCAGATCCTCATACCCTTCGCGCTCGGGTCACTCCTGGGAATCGCCGTAGGCGCCAAGCTCTTCGTCGCCCTGCCGACACCGGTCCTGCAGATCATCCTGGGGCTCTTCGTGCTCGCGAGCGTCTGGCTCCCGAAGCTCAAGGCATCGAGCATCCCGAATCGCGGCTTCGCCGTGGTCGGCATCGTCGGCAGCTTCGTCACCATGTTCGTCGGCGCCACGGGCCCATTCGTCGCGAGCTTCATCACGCCGGAGCGGCTCGAGCGGCACGCCGTGGTGGCGACCCACGCCGCGTGCATGACCCTCCAGCACTCGCTGAAAGTAATCGCCTTCGGCCTTCTCGGCTTCGCGTTCCTGCCCTGGGTGCCCCTGCTGGCCGCCATGATCGCCGCCGGCTTCATCGGGACGATACTCGGGCGGCGCCTCCTCGATCGCCTGCCCCACGCCACGTTCAAGCGGATCTTCAAGGCGATCCTGACGGTGCTCGCCCTGCGGCTCCTGTACGCGGCGGTGTCCGCCTGGTAGGCGCCCGCGATCAGCGGCGGTAGTCCGCACCCTGGCGATCGAGCAGGCGCAGCAGGCTCTCCCACTCGAGCTCGCCCTGGGTGCCGCTGGCGCGGCGCTTCGCGTGAAGCGCCGCGGTGGCCTCCACCACCTCGTCCCGGATCGTGATAACGGGCTCGCCGCCGGCCACGGCGGCGGTCTGAATCTGGCACGCGAGCTCCAGGTAATACATGCGCTTGAACGCCATCGGGATGGTCTCCCCCAGGGTCAGGAGCCCGTGGTTCCGCATGATGATGCAGTTGGCGCTCGCGCAGCTCCTGCCGACGTCGTCGCGCTCCTCCAGGGTGCCGGGGCCGCCGTACTCGTGGTAGCCGAGCTCGTCGAGCACCGCCAGGGAGTGCTGACTCAGGGGCAACAGGCCGCGCTCGCTGATGGCGACGGCGATGCCCGCGCGCGTGTGGGTGTGCATGACGCAGTTGATGTCCGGGCGCGCCATGTAGACGCCGCTGTGGATGTTGAACCCCGCCATGTTGAAGTGCTTGTCCTCGCCGATGATGTTGCCGTCGAAGTCCATCTTCACGAGGCTCGACGCGGTCACCTCGTCGAAGAGATCGCCGTAGCGGTTGATGAGGAATCTGCTCTCCTCACCCGGCACCCGCGCGGACATGTGCGTGTAGATGAGATCGGTCATACGAAGGTGGTGGAGGATGCGGTACAGGGCCGCGAGATCGCAGCGGGTCTCCCACTCCGCGTCGGTGACGGACGCCTTGCTCTCGAGGGTCGTGACTGCCATCGCCGTTAGCTCCAAAGGCCGAAAGCCACAGGTTATCCGAGCGCTTCCGGTCTGGCCAGAGGACGCAATTGACATGTCGCCAACATCCGCTTGTACTACACCCCGTGAGCGACAATGCGCGAGAAGCCGCCGAGCTGATCTGGGCAAGCTGGCAGCGCGGGCAACGTCTTCAGGAGCTACCTGACACCTGCCGCCCGCGCAGTCTGAGTGAAGGGTATGCCGCCCAGGCGATGCTGGAGGAGGTCTCCGGCTCGCCGTCCCTCGGCTGGAAGATCGCCGCGACCAACGTGACCGGCCAGCGGCACATCGGCGTCGACGGCCCCATCGGCGGCCGCCTGCTGGCTGCATGGCGAGACGGCCCGGCGTCGGGCGGGGACTGGCGGCGGCCCTGTTCATCGCGGCGTTCCTCGCCACCGGCTCCCGGGCGGGCATCGCCGCGGCGTTGGGTACGGCGTTGATCG
>CBDTYP010000138.1:0-7973 GCA_965364645.1 uncultured Gammaproteobacteria bacterium
GGCCCGTCAAGTGGACCGCGGAACGTTCGGAATCTTTCATGACCGATGCCCACGGACGGGATCACGTATCCAACGTGGAGCTGGCCATGGACAAGGACGGTCAGTTCCTCGGCCTGCGGGTGTCGACGCTCGCCAACATGGGCGCCTATCTGTCGACCTTCGCCTCCTGTGTCCCGGGGCGATTTACTGCGAAGTCAAGGCGGTGTTCACCAACACCACTCCGGTGGATGCGGTGCGCGGCGCCGGCCGTCCGGAGGCAACCTACGTGGTGGAGCGCGCCGTGGAAGAGGCTGCCCGGGACATGAACCTGGACCCGGCGGAGATTCGCCGGCGCAACTTCATCCAGGCCGATGCCTTTCCCTATCAGACCCAGGTGGCGCTGCTCTACGATTCCGGCAACTATCCCGGCACCATGAATCAGGCGCTGGACCGCGCCGACTACGACGGCTTCGCCAAGCGGCGGGAGACTTCCCAGGCCGCCGGTAAGCTCCGGGGCATCGGCTTCGCATCTTATATAGAGGCCTGCGGCATCGCCCCGTCCGCCGTGGTCGGATCGCTGGGCGCCGGCGTCGGTCTCTACGAGTCCGGCCAGGTGCGATTCAATCCCACCGGCAACGTGACCGTATTCACCGGCTCCCACAGCCACGGTCAGGGCCACGAGACCACGTTCGCGCAGCTCGTGTCCGATCGCCTCGGCGTGCCCATCGAGAACGTCGAGGTCGTGCACGGGGATACCGCGAAGATACCCTTCGGCATGGGCACCTACGGCTCGCGCTCGCTGGCGGTGGGGGGATCCGCCATCAGTAACGCCATGGACAAGATCATCGCCAAGGGCAAGCGGATCGCCGCTCACACCCTGGAGGCGGCCGTGGAGGACATCGAGTTCGAGAGCGGCAACTTCACCGTCGCCGGGACCGACAAGCAGATGGACATCGCGTCGGTGGCGTTCTCGGCCTACGTGCCCCACAACTATCCGGGCGAGGAGCTGGAGCCCGGGCTCGACGAGAGCGCCTTCTACGATCCGGGCAACTTCACCTTCCCCTTCGGGACCCACGTCTGCGAGGTGGAGGTGGATCCGGATACCGGCGCGACGGAGATCGTCAAGTGGGTCGCGGTGGACGATTTCGGCAACATCATCAACCCGATGATCGTCGAGGGCCAGGTGCACGGGGGTGTTGCCCACGGCGTCGGCCAGGCGCTCCTCGAGGGATGCGCATATGACGATTCCGGCCAGCTGGTGACGGGTTCCTACATGGACTACGCGATGCCCCGCGCGGACGTCGTGCCGTCCATGGACGTCGCCACCCAGGTGACGCCCTGTCCGCACAACCCGCTGGGCGTCAAGGGCTGCGGCGAGGCCGGCGCCATCGCCGCGCCGGCGGCGGTCATGAACGCCATCACCAACGCCATCGGCACCAGCGATCTCACCATGCCGGCGACGCCGGAGAAGGTGTGGCGCGCGATTCAGAGCACCCGCTAGGGAGGGGACAGACATGTACGAGTTCAACTATCAACGAGCCACGTCCCCGGATGCCGCCGCCAAGGCCGTTGCCGGTGCGGAAGACGGGAAGTACCTGGCCGGGGGCATGACCATCATCCCGACCATGAAGCAGCGTCTCGCGCAGCCTTCGGATCTGGTCGACCTCGGCGCCATCGCCGAGCTCTCGGGTATCCGCCGGGAGGGCGACGAGCTGGTGATCGGGGCCACCACCACCCACGCGGAGGTAGCCGCGTCCGCGGACGTGCTGGGTGCCATCCCCGCGCTCGCGGAGCTCGCCAGCCACATCGGCGATCCGGCGGTGCGCGCGCGGGGCACCATCGGCGGCTCCATCGCCAACGCCGATCCGGCGGCGGATTATCCCGCCGCCATCGTGGGGCTCGGGGCGACGGTGCAGACCAATACGCGCAGCATCGCGGCCGACGACTTCTTCACCGGCCTCTTCGAGACGGCGCTCGGCGACGACGAGCTGATAACGGCGGTGCGCTTCCCGGTTCCGTCCCGGGCGGGCTACGCGAAGTTCCCCAATCCGGCCTCCCGCTACGCCGTCGTCGGCGTGATGGTGTCCGAAGGATCCGCCGGTACCCGGGTCGCGGTTACCGGCGCCGGGCCGAGCGTCTTCCGAGTCGCGGAGATGGAGCAGGCTCTGGGTGGCAGCTTCTCGTCGGATGCCGTGGCGGGGATCTCCGTTGCGGCCGCGGGGCTGAATACGGACATCCACGCCAGCGACGAGTACCGTGCCCATCTGGTGACGGTGATGGCGAAGAGGGCGGTGGACGCGGCCTCGGGCTGATGGGCTGCGCCAGGTCATGGTGACCCGCCCCCGGCGGGTTATCATTGCGCCATGACGCTTCCAGACGACGTCGACGCGACCCACGCCCTGCTCGGGGCAGGCGACTACGTGGCGGACCGCAGTCTCGCGACGGCGGTCTTCCTTTCGCTGACCCTGCACCGGCCGCTCTTCCTCGAGGGGGAGGCCGGCGTCGGCAAGACGGAGATCGCCAAGGTCCTGGCGGCTACCCTCGGCCGGCGCCTGCTGCGCCTGCAGTGCTACGAAGGCCTCGACATCGCCTCCGCGGTCTACGAGTGGAACTACTCCCGTCAGATGATCGCAATCCGGCTCGCGGAGGCGGAGGGTAATGTCGATCGCGAGCGTCTCGGCGACGACGTCTTTTCCCGGCGCTATCTGATCGAGCGGCCGCTGCTGCAGGCGCTGGAGCCCCACGACCAGGGCCCGCCCGTGCTGCTGATCGACGAGCTGGATCGTGCGGACGAGCCCTTCGAGGCCTACCTGCTGGAGCTGCTCTCGGACTATCAGATCACGATCCCCGAGATCGGGCCCATCCGGGCCGCGCAGCCGCCCCTGGTGGTCATCACCTCGAACCGCACCCGGGAAATCCACGACGCGCTCAAGCGACGCTGCTTCTACTACTGGGTCGACTATCCCAGCGCCGAGCGGGAGCTCGCGATCCTCGCGCTGAAGGCGCCGGACGCGGATGCCGAGCTCAGTCGTCAGGTGGTGGCCTTCGTGCAGCGGCTGCGGGAGATGGATCTCTTCAAGCTGCCGGGAATCGCCGAGACCATCGACTGGGCCCAGGCGCTGACCCAGCTGGATGTCCTCGAGCTCGATGCGGCGGTCATCAACGACACGGTGGGGGCGTTGCTGAAGTACCAGGACGACATCGCCAAGGTGCGCGGCAGTGAGGCGGCGCGCCTGCTCGACGAGATCAAGAACGCCCTCGAAGACGGGCGCGCGGGAGGATGAACGCGCCGCGCGCGCGTCCCGCCGGCGACGGGAGCGGGCGCTTGCTCGCCAACATCATGCACTTCGCCCGGGTGCTGCGGGCGGCAGGCATACCGCTGGGCCCGGGCACGGTGCTCGACGGTATCAACGCCGTGCGGGCGGTGGGCGTCGGCGATCGGGACGACTTCTACTGGGCCCTGCACGCGGTGTTCGTCAGCCGCGCTCGGCACCGGGAGCTCTTCGATCAGGCCTTCCATGTCTTCTGGCGCAATCCCCGGCTGCTGGAGCGCATGATGTCCATGGTGCTGCCCACCTTCGATCATCCCGGCGCGCTAACAGAGCAGGCCCTGCGGCGCCGCATCGGTGAGGCCCTGCACGGGGGCGCCGATCCCGGCGACGGCGAGGCCCCGGCCACGGAGATCGAGGTCGATGCGGCGCTGAGCTGGTCGGGGCGGGAGCTCCTGCAGGAGAAAGACTTCGAGCAGATGAGCAGCGACGAGATCGCCAGGGCCCGGGCCGCCGTGGCGCGCATGCATCTCCTGTTGACCCGGGTGCCGACCCGCCGCTATCGCCGGCACCGGCAGGGCACCCGGGTGGATATGCGCGCGAGCCTGCGCAGCGCGCTGCGCTCCGGCCCCGGGCTCATCCCACTGGAACGACGCCGCCGGGATCGGCGTCCGCCACCCCTGGTGGTGCTGTGTGACATCAGCGGATCCATGGGTCGTTATTCCCGCATGTTATTGCACTTTGCCCACACGTTAGCGGCAGATCGCGGCAGAGTTACGTCATTTGTCTTCGCCACCCGACTCACCAACGTGACCCGTCACCTGCGGGAGAAGGACGTGGACACGGCCCTGGAGCGTATCTCCGAGGCGGTCTCGGACTGGAGCGGCGGCACCCGCATCGGTAGCTGCCTGGCCGAGTTCAACCGCCTCTGGTCACGCCGGGTGCTGGGTCAGGGGGCGGTGACGCTGCTGATCACCGACGGCCTCGACCGGGACGCCGGCGAGGGGTTGGGAGACCAGGTGGAGCGCCTGCACAAGTCCTGCCGGCGGCTCATCTGGCTGAATCCCCTGCTCCGTTACGCCGACTTTCAGCCTCGGTCGGCGGGCGTGCGGGCGATCCTGCCCCACGTGGACGATTTCCGCAGCGTCCACAATCTGAGCAGCCTCGAGGCCCTCGCCGAGGTGCTCTCCCATGTCGGCCCGCGCCATGAAGAGGGGGTTTCCCAGTGGCTCGCGAACAGATAGTCAACGCCACCGCCGCCCAGGTGCTGGACACCGCCGCCGAGTGGCTCGCGGCCGGGCGCCGGGTCGCCCTCGCCACCGTGGTCGCCACCTGGGGATCGTCACCGCGGCCGATGGGCAGCCAGCTGCTGGTGAGCGACCAGGGCGACTTCCTCGGCTCGGTGTCCGGGGGCTGCATCGAGGGGGCCGTGGTCGGTGAGGCCCTGGAAGTCATCGAGAGCGGTGCGCCGCGGCTGCTGGACTTCGGCGTCAGCGACGAGCGGGCCTGGGAGGTCGGCTTGAGCTGCGGCGGCAAGGTGCAGGTGTACGTGGAACCCCTGGAGTCATGAAGCGCGCGATCTTCGAGCAGCTGCAGAAGGCGCGCACCGAGAAGCGCCCCGTGGTGCTCGTCACCATGCTCGCTACCGGCGACCAGGTGCTCGTCGAGTCCGCGGGCGAGAGCGGCACGCTCGCCGGCGACGTGGCCGACGCCGCCCGCGGGGCACTCCTGTCCGGGCGCAGCGCGACGCTGGACGGATCCGCGGCGGGCCGGGTGTTCCTGCACGTCTTCAATCCGCCGCTGCGCCTCGTCATCGTCGGCGCGGTGCACATCGCCCAGGCGCTCGCACCCATGGCCGCCATGCTCGACTACGCGGTCACGATCATCGATCCGCGCCGCGCCTTCGCGTCCCCGGAGCGTTTCGCCGACGTTCGCGTGCTGCACGGATGGCCCGACGAGGCGATGGCCGACGAGGCGCCGGACGCCCGTACCGCCGTGGTCACGCTCACCCACGACCCCAAGCTGGACGATCCGGCGCTGCGCGCTGCGCTCGCGTCCGACGCGTTCTACATCGGCTGTCTCGGCAGCCGCCGCACCCACGGCAAACGTCTCGAGCGCCTCGCCGACGCCGGATTCGACGAAGCGCACCTCGCGCGGCTCCACGGTCCCGTGGGTCTCGATATCGGCGCGCGCTCGCCGGCGGAGATCGCGACGGCGATCCTCGCCGAGATGACCCGGACCCTGCACACGGATCCCCACCGGGAGCAGGGCCCATGAAGTTCGGTCCCGTCGCCCTGGACGAATGCGTCGGCGCCATCCTCGCCCACGGCCTGCGGGTTCCCGGGGGCGTGTTCAAGAAGGGCCGGTTGCTCGCGGACGACGATATCGCCGCGCTCCGGGAGGCGGGGTACGATCGGGTGGTGGTGGCTCGGCTCGAGCCCGGCGACGTGACCGAGGACGCGGCGGCCGCCGCCCTGGCCGGGGCGCTCGCGGGCGACGGCGTCGTTGTCGCGCGGGCCTTCACGGGACGCTGCAACCTGATGGCCGGGCAGGACGGCCTCCTGGCGCTGGACCGGCGGGGCCTGGACGCGCTGAACGCAGTGGACGAGGCCATGACCGTGGCGACCCTGGCGCCCCATGCCCGGGTCTCGGCGCGCCAGCTGCTGGCGACCATCAAGATCATTCCCTTCGCGGTGTCCCGCGGGTCCCTCGACCGCGCCCTGGACAGCCTCCGCGGCGCCCCGGCGGCGGTGCGGGTCGCGCCATTTCGCTCCCTCGACGTGGCTCTGGTGCAGACCCGGCTTCCGGGCACCCGGGACGCCGTGCTGGACAAGACCGCGGGGGTCGTCGGACGGCGCCTGGAGGAGCTCGGCAGTCGCGTGGTGCGGGAGGAGCGCTGTGAGCACGGCGAGGAAGCGCTGACCACGGCTCTCGCCGGCGTCGTGGACGACGGGCCGGGGATGGTGCTGGTGGTCGGTGCGTCCGCCATCGTCGACCGGCGTGATGTCGTGCCCGCGGCCATCGCAGGGGTCGGCGGGGAGCTCGATCACTTCGGCATGCCGGTGGACCCCGGCAATCTCCTGCTGCTGGCCCACCGGGGCGACACGCCGATCCTGGGGCTGCCGGGATGTGCCCGTTCCCCTGCGTACAACGGCTTCGACCAGGTGCTGGAGCGTCTGCTGGCGGGGTTGCCCGCAGGCCCGGCGGAAATCATGGGCATGGGCGTCGGTGGGCTGTTGAAGGAGACCCGTGCGCGCGCCCAGCCCCGGGTCTCGGCGGAGGCGGAAGAGACCGACCGGGGTGCGCCCCGGGTCGCCGCGCTGGTCCTGGCCGCCGGGCAGTCCCGGCGCATGGGGGCGCGCAACAAGTTGCTGGAGGCCGTCGACGGCGTTCCCATGGTCCTGCGGGCGGTGGACGCGGCGGCCGGCGGGGTGGATGCCGGCGTCTACGTCGTCACCGGGCACGAGCACGAGGAGGTGGCGCGGGCGCTCGCGGGCCGGAATGTGCAGCTGGTGCACAATCCCCATTACCGGGAGGGCCTCAGCACCTCACTCGCGGTGGGCCTCGCGGCTATTGCCGAGGGGGACGATGATGTCGACGGGGCACTCGTCTGCCTCGGTGACATGCCCCGGGTGACCCGGGCCCACGTGAAGAAGCTCGTCGATGCCTTCGATCCGGTGGAAGGGCGGGGGATCTGCGTGCCCCTCTGGAACGGCAAACGCGGCCATCCGGTGCTGTGGGCGCGCCGCTTCTTCGCCGAGATGGGCGACATCAAGGGCGACGTGGGCGCCCGCCACCTGCTGGGGGAGTATGCCGACCTGGTGTGCGAGATCCCGGTGGACGACGACGGCGTGTTGCTGGACGTGGATTCTCCCGCCGCGCTGGCGGCACTGCGGGGCGGGGGCTGAGGTTTCAGCGCGCGCTTCAGCCCCCCGGGCGCCGGATCGCCGTGGGCGGCAGGCCCTCGATGCTCTGGATGTACATGGATACGAGGCGGCCGTCGCGATCCCGGTTCTCGAGCTTGACCGGCAGAAACCCCAATGCCGGCGCGCACCACAGGATCGCCTCGCCGTAGTCCGTGTGACGCAGGCGGCGGACCTTCAGGGTCTCCAGGGTGCCGAGCGCCGTGTCCAGGGTCTCCGTACCCGCCGCGCGCATCTCGTAGGTCTTCAAGCGGCCGCCGTCGGCGATGGTGTAGCGCATGATGCGCTTGCCCTCCCTGAGGTCCGCCATCAGCGCGAGCAGGTAGCTCAGCTTGTCCAGCGTCCCCGACGGCACGGACATGCGCCAGGTGTGTCCCTCGGCGGTATTGAAGACGACGCCGTCCTGCCAGTCGAACGCGACGCTGACGTTGCGGTTCGCGTTCTTTCCGTAGCGATCGTAGTGGTACTCGAGAGGGCGAAAGGACGGGCCGTGAAGCTCCGACTCGCTGCGCTCGATGATGTAGACGTCGCGGATCAGGGCGCCGGCGCCGGCGGTCTCGCTGCGCGACTCCCAGAGGAACTGCCGATCCTCGGTCGGCACGAGTCGCCACTCGCTCCTGCCGACGGTGGTGCCGAAGACCTCGAGCACGAAGTGCGCGACGAAGCGATCGATCTCGAGGGTCGCCGCCGGGGAGATCACACACCCGAGCATCAGGAACAGAGTAACGGCAACGCGAATCACGGCGGACAGTAGAGCATGAAATCATCGGGCATGCGCGGCATATTGTCTCTTCCAGTCCGC
>CBDTYP010000139.1:0-7855 GCA_965364645.1 uncultured Gammaproteobacteria bacterium
CGCAAGCGCAGGGGCGCGACGGCCAAGGTGAGCGTCCGCGAGCCCGGTCTCTATTATCTCGATGCGGCCGCGGTGGGCGAGGTGCTCGGTCTGCGCACGGCCGTGGTTCGTCGTCTCATTCGCACCCGTAAGCTGGCCTTGTCGAATCGGGGCGAACCGGTCGCGACGGCGGCCGCGCCGAATCATGGCGGCGTCTACTTCTATGGCGAGGCGGTGGGCGAAGGCAACGAGGGCGGCGGGTCGCGCGAGCGGCGCGATGACCTGTACACCGACGAGAACGTCTACTTCCTGCGCCGCGGCCCCGGCCTCACCATGGGCGTCGTGGACGGCGGCCGGCCGACGCCGGTCGCCGGCGAGCCGTTCCGCGCCACCGAGCATGCCGAGGGCAACAGGTTCGTGCTCACCCACCTGTTCGACGATCCGGACGACGACTACTGGATGTGGGATTTTCGCGTCGGCGGACTCGCGTTCCCGGACTGCGCCACGGTGACGCCTCCGATGCCCTGCAACATCAACGCATTTGCTTTGCCGAGCCCCGATGTCGTCGACGACGGGGACACCGGCGCCATGTTGACCGTGCGACTGCACGGGGGCTCGGTGACGCCGGCGGAAACCGACCACCGGGTAACGGTGACATTGAACGCCGAAGCTCTCGGCGAGACCGAGTGGAACGGCACCGTCGCGCACACGGCCCGCTTCGAGCTCCCGTCTGGGCTGCTGCGTCACGCGGGCAATCAGGTCGGCGTCGAGGCGGCACCCACTTATGAACTCGAGATGCCGAGCGTGCTCTATGTCAACGACCTGGAGCTCGAGTATTCGCGCGCACCCCGGGCGAAGAATGGATCAATCGTGATCCCCGCGACCGGTGGACGCACCGTGTCGGTCAGCGGCTTCGGCGCCACCGATCCCTGGGTGCTCGACCTCGCCGATCCGAAGCGCCCGGTCCGCGTCGTCAAGACCACGGTCGACGGAGGGCCCGGAAATCGCCGGGTCAGCTTCGTGGCCGGCGAGACGCCGCGCAGATATCTCGCCGTCGAGCCCGCGGCGGCCCGGACGCCCACCAGCATCATCGCCGATACGCCGTCCAGGCTGCGGTCCCGCCGGCATCGCGCCGATCACCTGATCGTCACGCGCGGAGACATGGTAGCGGCCGCCGGTCTGCTCGCCGGTCATCGCCGCGCCCAGGGACTGCGCACCATGGTGGTGGATCTCGAAGACATCTACGACGAGTTCAATTACGGCATTCAGAACGCCGAAGCCATCTGGCGCTTCCTCCGCTACGCCCATGTGTTCTGGCGGCAGGGCCCGCGTTTCGTCGTCTTCGCCGGCGAAGGGTCCCATGACTACAGGGACTATCTCGGCAACGCTGACGCAGTGGTTCCCTCTTTACTGGTACCGACGCCCCAGGGGCTGTTCCCGGCCGACAACCTGTTCGTGGACGTGCTCGGAGACGACAGGCTGCCGGAGATGGCGGCGGGCAGAATCCCGGCCATGCATGCAGAGGAGTTGCTGGCGGTCAGCAGGAAAATCATCGCCTATGAAAGCGCCACGCTGGATAGACGCGCGAAGCGTGCGATCGTGGCAGCCGACGCGCCCGACGGCGCCGGAAACTTCCCGGCCGACAGCGAGCAGCTGGCCGCGGTCTTCCCGGATGACTACGACGTCGAGCGTCTGCACCTGGATAGTGTCGATCTGGACTCGGCGCGGCGGCGCCTCGTGGACGCGCTGAACGAAGGCAAGACCTTCATGAACTTCATCGGCCACGGCGGCGCCATGGCGATAGGAAATCGCGGCCTTCTGACGATCGCGGATCTCGACGCGCTCGACAACGGTGACCGCCTGCCCGTCGTGACCGCGCAGACCTGCCTCGCCGGTCAGTTCGGATTCCCGGGAATCGACGGCATCGGCGAGCTCCTGGTACTGCGCCCCGACCGGGGTGCCGTCGCCGTTTGGGCGCCGAGCGGCCTGTCATTCAACAACCAGGCCCGCTTCCTGGGAGAAGAGTTCTACCGGGGTGTCTTCGATGGTGGGGAGGACATTCTCGGCAACTCAATACGCGAGGCCCAACGCCGCTACGTCGACGACGGCAACGACCCGTACCTGCTCGACATCTACAACCTGATCGGCGACCCCGCAACGATCATGCAATAAGAATCAGTAGCGGTAGTGATCGGGCTTGTAGGGGCCCTCTTTCGCAATGCCGAGGTAGTCCGACTGCTCCGGGGTGAGCTCGGTCAGGTTCACGCCCAGCTTCTGCAGGTGCAGCGCGGCGACCTTCTCGTCCAGATGCTTCGGCAGCACGTACACCTGCTTCGCGTAGTTCTTCGGGTTCTGCCACAGCTCGATCTGCGCGAGCACCTGGTTGGTGAAGGAGTTCGACATCACGAAGCTCGGGTGCCCGGTGGCGCAGCCGAGATTCACGAGCCTGCCTTCGGCGAGCACGATGATGCGCTTGCCGTCCTCGAAGACCACGTGATCCACCTGGGGTTTGATGTTCACCCATTCTTGATTGCGCAAGGCCGAGATCTCGATCTCGGAATCGAAGTGCCCGATGTTGCAGACGATGGCCTCGTTGCGCATGCGCTTCATGTGCTCGTGGGTTATGACGCCGACGTTGCCGGTCGCGGTGACGAAGATGTCGGCCTCCGAAGCGGCCTGCTCCATCGTCACCACGCGGAAGCCCTCCATGGCGGCCTGCAGCGCGCAGATGGGATCGATCTCGGTCACCCACACGGTGGCGCCGAGGCCGCGGAGCGACTGGGCGCAGCCCTTGCCGACGTCGCCGTAGCCGCAGACGACGGCCGTCTTGCCGGCGATCATCACGTCGGTGGCGCGCTTGATGCCGTCCACCAGTGACTCGCGGCAGCCGTACAGGTTGTCGAACTTGGACTTGGTGACGGAGTCGTTGACGTTGATGGCCGGGCACTTGAGGCTGCCGTCGGCCACCATCTCGTAGAGACGCTTCACGCCGGTGGTCGTCTCCTCGGAGATCCCGCGCACGTCGTCGAGCAGCTCGCCGTACTTCTCGTGCATGACCACGGTGAGATCGCCGCCGTCGTCGAGAATCATGTTCGGACGCCAGCCGTCGGGGCCGAAGATGGTCTGATCGATGCACCACCAGGCCTCGTCCTCGGTCTCGCCCTTCCAGGCGAAGACGGGGATCCCGGCTGCAGCCATGGCCGCCGCGGCGTGATCCTGGGTGGAGAAGATGTTGCAGGACGACCAGCGGATCTCCGCTCCGAGGGCGATCAATGTCTCCATGAGCACCGCGGTCTGGATGGTCATGTGCAGGCATCCGGCGATGCGCGCCCCGGCCAGGGGCTTGGAGGCGCCGTACTCCTCTCGAACCGACATGAGGCCCGGCATCTCCGTCTCGGCGATGGCGATCTCCTTGCGGCCCCACTCGGCGAGTCCGATGTCGGCAACCTTGTAGTCGGGTTCGATGTTTTCAACCGGCTGGGTCGTCATGTGTTCTGTCTCCGCCGTCCGCGACGGCTAGGTGTTTGATCGTGGGTAAATCTCTCAGGGCTACAGGCCCGCTGCCTCGCGCAGCGCAGGCGCCCGATCGGTCGCCTCCCAGGGCAGCCCCTCGTTTTCGCGCCCGAAGTGGCCGTAGGCGGCCGTGCGCACATAGATGGGTTGCAGCAGATCGAGCATCTCGATGATGCCACGGGGCTTGAGATCGAAGTGCTCGCTCACCAGCTCGCTGATGCGGTCCTCGTCGATCTTGCCCGTGCCGAATGTCTCGACGTCCACCGACGTCGGCTCCGCGACGCCGATAGCGTAGGAGACCTGGACCTCGCAGCGGTCGGCGATGCCGGCGGCGACGATGTTCTTGGCGACATAGCGGCAGGCGTAAGCCGCCGAACGATCCACCTTCGACGGGTCCTTTCCGGAGAAGGCGCCGCCACCGTGGCGGGCAACGCCGCCGTAGGTGTCGACGATAATCTTGCGCCCGGTGAGGCCGCAGTCGCCCACAGGGCCGCCGATGACGAAGCGTCCGGTCGGATTGATATAGATCCGCGTGTCGTTGGCGAGCCACTCGGCTGGAATGATGGGCCGGATGATCTCGTCCATGACGGCTTCCTCGAGGACACTCGCGTCCACATCCGGATCGTGCTGGGTGGACAGCACCACGGCATCCACGCGGCTCGGCGCGCCGTCCTGGTAGCGGATCGTCACCTGACTCTTGGCGTCGGGACGCAGCCACGGAAGCGTGCCGGCGCGACGCACCTCGGACTGGCGCTTCACCAGGCGGTGGGCGAAGGTGATGGGCGCCGGCATGAGCACATCGGTCTCGTTGGTGGCGTAGCCGTACATCATGCCCTGGTCGCCCGCGCCCTGCTCCTTGTCCTTGGTCTCGTCCACGCCCTGAGCGATGTCCGGGGACTGCTTGCCGAGGGCGTTCAAGACGCCGCAGGTATGGCCGTCGAATCCGTAGTGGGTGTTGTCGTAGCCGATGGCGTTGACGCGGTCCCGCACCAGCTGCTCGGTATCGATGATGGCGGACGTCGTGATCTCGCCGGCGACGATGACGACCCCGGTCTTGACCAGGGTCTCGCAGGCGACGCGGCCGTTGCGATCCTGCTCGAGGATAGCGTCGAGAATGCTGTCCGAAATCTGGTCCGCCATCTTGTCCGGATGGCCCTCGGACACGGACTCCGAGGTTATCAACTGCGTGCGAGCCATCGCTCCCCCACCTGCTGGTCAAAAAAAAGAGCGTAAGTGTAACCAGAAGTGGCCGAACTCCCAATAGCCCGGACATATCCCGGGGCGACGACCGCGGGTCCCCGCGCGCCCGATTGGCGCCGGTGGCCGTCGCCCGGCCGCCCCCTCAGTACCCCCAGGTTCCGCGCAGCAGCCTCGCGTAGCCCTCGTAGAGGGCGGCGCTCGCCGGCTCGAATCCGTCGACGCGGGCGTCGCCGAGGGCCTGGCGGCCGGCGTCGATGTCCCTGGCTGCCAGAAATGCGCGGCGGATGACCTCCCTCGTGTCGGCGGGTATGCCGGGGGATGCGGACAGCGCCATGCCGGCGCCTTCCTGCGTGGACATCACCACGTTCAGCTGCGGGTGCTCCCGGACCATGCTGGAGGGGATCACCGCCGCGGTCACGTCACCGTTGATCACCCGTCGCACCCCCTCTGCGTAGGATCCGACCTCCACCAGCAGCGGGGCACGGATGGCATCGGGGAACAGCTCCGCGAGGCGCAGGGCGGCGAGACTCGGCGGCGCCGGCACGGCCACCGGCTCGCCGTAGAGTTCGTCGGGCTCGACGAATACCGTGGCTGGCCCGGTGACGACGCTGAAGCCGGATACACCCGAGACCCGCACCAGCACCCGATAGTCCAGGTTCCGCACCCGATAGTCGGTGAAGTGGCCTTCGTCCAGCACGAGGTCGTAGTCGTCCCGCTCCACCATGGCCTGCCAGTGTTCCAGCGCGCTGTCGGGGGCGTGCAGGGTCAGGTGGTGTCCGCTCGCATCGGACAGGTACTCGGCAAGGGGCTCGAATGCCGCGAGGGCCGCGGCGCCGTGGGCCTCCGAGCGGACCACGAGATTGTACTGCTCGGCGCCGGCGCCGCCCGCGGCGAATGCCAACGGTAGGGCGAGCAGCGTCGCCAGCACGTACGCCGGCGCCGCCCGGCGCCGATTGATCGTCGATCCGCCCATCATCATGGCAATAATAGACTGGCACGGCGCCGTTCTGCGTTGCACCAGCCGAGCCAGTACGTCAAAATTCGCCATTCTCTCGGCGCTCCTCTGCGCCGCGGATTCGACAATCATTATGGCCCTGGCTATGGCTCTGGGCTCTAAGCCATGGGTCCTGGTCGGCGGCGGCCCGCCGGCGGCCTCCGGGGAGTTACATGTCATCGCGTAAAGAACTTGCCAATGCCATCCGGGCGCTGAGCATGGACGCCGTGCAGCGCGCCAAGTCCGGGCACCCGGGCATGCCCATGGGGATGGCCGACATCGCGGAAGTCCTCTGGAACGACTTCCTGCGCCACAACCCCGGCAACCCCGGGTGGGCCAACCGGGATCGCTTCGTACTCTCCAACGGGCACGGCTCGATGCTCATCTACTCCCTGCTGCATCTCTCCGGCTATCCGCTGCCGATGGAGGAGATCGAGAATTTCCGCCAGCTGCACTCGAAGACACCGGGGCATCCCGAGTACGGAGACACCCCCGGCGTCGAGACCACCACCGGCCCCCTGGGTCAGGGCCTCGCCAACGCCGTCGGCATGGCCATGGCCGAGAAGGTGCTGGCCGCGCAGTTCAATCGGGGCGAGCACATCATCGTCGATCATGACACCTACGTGTTCGTCGGCGACGGCTGCCTGATGGAGGGAATCTCCCACGAAGCCTGCTCCCTCGCCGGCACCCTCGAGCTCGGCAAGCTCGTCGTCCTCTACGACGACAACGGCATCTCCATCGATGGCGACGTGAGGAACTGGTACACCGACGACACCCCCGGGCGCTTCCGCGCCTACGGCTGGCACGTGGTGCCGGACGTGGACGGCCACGACCCGGACGCCATCAAGGGGGCCATCGAGGCGGCGCGGGCGAATCCCGATCAGCCATCCCTCATCTGCTGCAAGACCGTCATCGGCTGGGGCTCGCCCAACAAGCAGGGCAAGGAGTCGTCCCACGGCGCGGCACTCGGCGAGGACGAGGTGGCATTGGTGCGCGAGACCATCGGCTGGCCCCATGCCCCCTTCCACGTACCCGACGATATTGCCGCCGCCTGGGATGCGCGCGGGCGCGGCCAGTCCCTCGAGGACGCATGGTCCACGCGCTTCGAAGCCTACCGCGCCGCGCACCCCCAACTCGCCGCGGAGTTCGCGCGCCGGATGAGCGGGAGCCTGCCCGACGGCTGGAGCGATCACGCCGATACCTTCGTCCAGGGCGTCCAGGATGCATCCGAGAGCATCGCGTCGCGAAAGGCCTCGCAGAACACGCTGGAAGGATTCGCGCCGGTGCTGCCCGAGCTCATCGGCGGATCGGCTGATCTCACGGGCTCGAACCTGACCCTGCACTCGGGCTCCCGCGCCATCTCGGCGGCCGGCGACGACGGCAATTACGTCTACTTCGGCGTGCGCGAGTTCGCCATGTCGGCCATCCTCAACGGCCTCGCGCTGCATGGCGGCTTCATTCCCTACGGCGCGACCTTCCTCACATTCTCGGAATACGCGCGCAACGCGCTGCGCATGGCGGCGCTCATGGGTATCCGCAGCATATTCGTGTACACCCACGACTCCATAGGTCTCGGGGAAGACGGACCGACCCATCAGGCGGTGGAGCAGGTTGCCACACTTCGCCTCATGCCCAACATGTCCGTCTGGCGACCCTGTGACGCCGTGGAGTCCGCCATCGCCTGGCGCCACGCCATCGAGCGCGACGACGGCCCCGCCTGCCTGCTCTTCTCCCGCCAGGGCCTGCCCCACCAGGACCGGACCCCGGAGCAGCTGGCCGGCGCCGCCCGCGGCGGCTACGTGCTGCGCGCGGGCGGAGACGCGCCCGACGCGATCATCTTGGCCACGGGCTCCGAGGTCGGACTGGCCGTGTCGGCCAGCGAGCTCCTCGCAGAAAGGGGCGTCGCCGCGCGGGTCGTGTCCATGCCCAGCACCGATGTCTTCGATGCTCAGAGCGCGTCGTACAAGGCATCGGTCCTGCCGGCTTCGGTGAAGGCGCGCGTCTCCGTGGAGGCCGGGGTCACCGATTACTGGTTCAAGTACATCGGCGATCACGGCCGCGCCGTCGGCGTCGACAGCTTCGGCCTGTCCGCACCGTTCGAGAAGGTCTACGAGCACTTCGGCCTGACCGCGGAGGCGGTCGCCGGCGCCGTAGAGGAATCCATGGCCG
>CBDTYP010000140.1:0-7754 GCA_965364645.1 uncultured Gammaproteobacteria bacterium
GATTCACCAAGGGGACGGAAAAGCGTCTCTGACCCCAATTTTCCTGTAGACCAAGGAGCGCTCAACGAAGCCGCCGTTGCCTAACTCTATCCCCGCGGATGATGCTCGCTGTGCAACTGCTTCAGCCTCTCCTTCGCCACGTGGGTGTAGATCTGTGTGGTTGAGATATCACTGTGGCCGAGGAGCAGCTGCACGACCCGCAGATCGGCGCCGTGGTTCAGCAGGTGCGTTGCGAATGCGTGTCTCAGAGTGTGGGGGGATACGGGCCTGGCGATTCCGGCGATGGACGCATAGCGCTTGATGGCATACCAGAATGCCTGGCGGCTGATGGCGCTGCCGCGGGGACCGGGAAACAAAGCATCGCCGGCGCCGGGGCCCGTGAAGCGCGGGCGCGCCTCGCGCAGATAGCGTTCCAGCCAGTCGAGCGCGGCTTCGCCCAGGGGCACCAGACGCTCCTTGCCGCCCTTGCCGACGACCCGGACGACCCCCTGCTGATGGTTGACCTGGCCGAGGACCAGGTTGACGAGCTCCGAGACGCGCAGCCCGGTCGCGTACAGCAGCTCCAGCATGGTGCGATCCCGGAGCCCCTCGCGGGTCTGGAGATCCGGCGCCTCCAGCAACGCCTCCACCTCGGCCTCGGTGAGGGCGCCGGGGAGGCTGCGGCCGATGCGCGGCGCATCGACCCGTGCGCAGGGGTCGTCGACGATGCGGCCCTGGCGGATCAGGTGCTGATAGAAACGCCGCAGGCTCGACAACCGCCGGGCGATGCTGCGCGGCGGCGAGGCCCCGAGGCTGGCCAGATACCCGAGCACGTCGGCGCGGGTCGCGGCCGCGAGGCTGCCGCCCCGTTCCTCCAGCCAGGACGCGAAGCGGCGCAGATCCGTGCGGTAGGCCGCCAGGGTATTCGCCGCCAGGCCGCGCTCCATCCAGAGCGCGTCGATATAGGATTCCACCAGATCGCCGTCGCCCCTCGTCCCACTCATGGGTCGCGGCGCTCGTGGTCGAGCAGCCACATCTTGATCGACAGCGCGTCCCCTTCCCGCTCCCCCATGAATCCGCCGGCCCGACCGCCGGCGGCGATCACCCGGTGGCAAGGGACGACGATAGGCACGGGGTTGCGCCGGCAGGCGCCGCCAACCGCCCGGGCCGAACTATCCAGGGTCCGGGCGAGCTCGCCGTAGCTGCGGGTGCTGCCGGTCGGGATCCGGCAGAGCGCTTCCCACACCCGACGCTGAAAGGGCGTCCCGCCCATGGCCAGAGGCAGGTCGAAGCGCCAGCGGGCATCCTCGAAGTAGTGAAAGAGCTGATCCAGCACCTCCCGCGTGGCCTCGTCCGGGGCCTTCCCGGGGGGGTCGGTCGCGGGTGCGAAGTCGATGCCCACCAGGCGGCCTTCGCGCATGCGGATACCGAGCATCCCCACCGGCGCCGGGACCACCGCGCTGTAGTCGTCGTGCCTGGTCAACCTCACACCTCCCCGGGCTCAGAAGCGCCGCAGCCGATGCTCGACGAAGACCCGCTCGTCCGGTCCCGGAGCGTCTTCCAGGGTCGCCCGCAGCACGCTTATCGCGTCCGCCCCGAGGCCCGCTCTGGCCAGAGCGCGGGCCGCCCCGAGGCGCGCGCGCCGGGACCAGGCGTCCGCCGGGGTGCCGGCGGGCAGCGCGGCGGACGCGATGTACAGCCGCGCCGACCGATCGTGGTGGCCCGCCAGGCCCTCCGCCTCCGCAGCCAGCAACAGGAGCTCCCGGCGCTCCACGCCCACCGCGGGGGCGGCGGCGAGCAACCGGGAGAACAGGGCGGCGCTCTGCTCGTATGCGCCCGCGGTCTGCAGGGCGAGAGCCACGTCCACGGCGGCGTCCAGCATAACCGGATCCGCGGCGGCACCTGTCGGCAGGCTCTGCTCGATCATGGCCACCGCCTCGTCGCTCCGGCCCTCCCCGACCAGCGTCACCGCGACCGCCCCGCGCCATGGAACCGCCAGGACGTCGCGGGCGCCCCCGTCGAGGCCCGCCAGGAGCTCGGCCGCCACGTCGGGTTTCCCGGCCTCGACGCAGTACGCGATGAGGGGTCCGCGGAGATCCGTGGGTATCGCCGACAGGTCGGAATGGCGCCGGCTCTCGAGGTAGAGAGCGCCGAGCACGCGCAGCCCCCGGGTCTGCCCCGCGAGACTCGACACGAGGCCACCGCGGGCCGACTCGGCTACCGCCTCGTCCCGATCCTGAGTCGACAGGTAGGCGTACAGTGCCCGGGCCTTCACGTCCCCGCCGACGGAGAGGGTGTCCGCGAGGGCCAGCCAGGCGTCGAAGCGGCCGACCAGGAGATGGGCCTCGTTGGCCAGCGCCGCCGCGTAGTCCCGATAGGCATCCCAGAGCCCGTCGGCGTCCACGGGGACGAAACGATCCTCCGCGGCCACGGGCGCGTCCAGGGCGACGGCCTGCTCCATGGCGGTCACGCGGACCTCGTGATCCCGGTAGCCGGCCGCCGCGTCCGCCAGGGACGCCCACAGCTGCGCCCGCTCGGCCTCCAGCAGGCGGCCCTCGCCGAGATAGGGCGCCATCGCGGACAAGAGCTCTATCGGGTCCGCGCTCGCGTTGCGCGCCCTCAACAGGAGCTTCATGTACAGCACCTGGGTGGTCTCCAGGCCCAGGAGGAGCTTCCTGGCTTCGGCGTTGCGGCCCGCGCGGATCAACGCCTTGGCATGGCCGAGGCGCCAACCCGCCGGCGGCCGGCCGTGGTCGAGGCCGAAGCGCAGGGCGGCTGTGTCGGCGTCCGCGAGGCGCCCGGAGACGAGGTAGGCAGCGATGAGCAGCCCGCGCCACCGAGTCAGGCGCTCGGCGCGTTCCCGGGCAAGCGCGGTGTCCCGGGTGGAGCCCCAGACCAGACCGGCGAGGACGGTGGCGGCGGCATGGCCGTCGCCGAGGGCGGTGTGGGCACGGGCGGCCGACTCGCTGGCGCGCACCTGGAAGTCGTCGGGCAACGGGGTTGGATACCCGTCCACCTGCTCGATGATGGCGGGCCAATCCTGGAGGGTCTCGAGAATCGCGAGCCGGCGCCGTTCCCAGCGCTGCCAGCGCACCGGACTCTCGGTGAATGCCGGCCCCTCCCGCTCGATGACCCCCAGCGCCAGGGATGTGGCGCCGGCGTCGACGAGCCGGTCGAGATCCGCGACGGTGGTCTCGGCCACCGCGAAGGCCGGCGCGCCGAGTACGATCAGAACAAGAGCGGCGGGGAGAAGACGTTGCTGGAAGATAGATCCGCCCCCTTTCGAGTTGCTCCTAGATCTTTTCCTTGATGCGTGCCGCGTTCCCGCGCCGGCCGCGCAGATAGTAGAGCTTGGCGCGGCGCACGTCGCCCCGGCGCTTGACCTCGATGTCGTGTATCTGCTGGCTGTAGGTCTGGAAGACGCGCTCGACACCCTCGCCATGGGACATCTTGCGCACGGTGAAGGAGGAGTTGAGTCCGCGGTTTCGCTTTGCGATCACCACGCCCTCGAAGGCCTGCAGCCTTTCGCGGGCGCCTTCCTTGACCTTGACCTTGACCACCACCGTATCGCCCGCGCCGAACTTCGGGACCTCGCGGCCCATCTGCTCGGATTCGATCTGACTGATGATGTTGCTCATGTTTCGTGACCTCTCGGGACCGAGCCTGCGCCGGTCTCAACCCTGTGTTTCCTGCTGCTCGATCTTGAACTCTTCGAGCAGCGCGCGTTGTTCCTCATCGAGCCGCGCGTCGCGCAGCAAGTCCGGCCGCCGTTGCCACGTCCGGCCGAGCGCCTGTTTCAGGCGCCAGCGGCGGATCGCTTCGTGATCGCCGCTCAACAAAACCGGCGGCACCCTGAGCCCGTCGCTCAGCTCCGGCCGCGTGTAGTGCGGACAGTCCAGCAGACCATTGGCGAAGGAGTCGTGACTGGCCGATTCCTCGTGGCCCAGTGCCCCGGGCAGCAACCGCGTCATCGCCTCCACCAACAGCATCGCCGGCACCTCGCCGCCGCTCAGGACGAAATCGCCCACCGACAGCTCTTCGTCCACTTCCCGTTCCAGCAACCGCTCGTCGATGCCTTCGTAGCGGCCGCACACCAGAATCAATGGCCGGCGCTGCGCCAGCTCGGCCAGCTCGGCAATAGCCGCCTGGTCCACCCGCCGCCCCTGGGGCGACAGGCACACCGTGTGCGTGTCCGCGCCAAGGCGTGCCCGGGCAGCGCCGATGGCGTCGCGCAGGGGCTGCACCATCATCACCATCCCCGGACCGCCGCCGTAGGGCCGGTCGTCCACGCTGCGGTGGCGGTCGACCGCGTGCTCCCGTGGATTGAAGCAATCCAACGCGAGGATACCGCGCTCAATCGCCCGCGACGTGATTCCCCAGCGCTCGATGGCCTCGAACATCTGCGGAAACAGCGTCACCACGGCCACCTGCATGCAACCTCCTCGCGGCGGCGCGTTGCGGCGACTCAGAACTCCGGGTCCCAGTCCACCTCGATGCACCCGGCCCGGGTATCCACCCGCAGCACCACCTGCCCGGGGATGTACGGGATCAATCGCTCGCGCTCACCGCCCACCACGAGCACGTCGTTGGCACCGGTCTCCATGAGCCCGGTCACCTTTCCCAGCTCCCGGCCATCCCGGGTGACGACCCCGAGACCGACCAAATCGTTCCAGTAGTACTCGTCGTCCGTCAGCGCCGGCAGCTGGTCGCGCTCCACGGCGATGTCCGCGCCAACGAGCGCTCGCGCCTGCTCCCGGTCGTCGACGCTCGCGAGCTTGACCACCAGCCCCGGGCCGTGGGGCCGTCCGGCCTCCGGCACATAGACCCGCCAACCGTCACCGCCGCCGAGCTGCCAGGGCGAGTAGGCGAGGAGCTGCTCCATGGGCTCGCAGTCCGAACGCACCCTGACCCATCCACGTACGCCGTAGACCCCGCTCACCCGGCCCACGTTCACCCGCTCCGGCATGTCCCGCGGCCAGGTGTGGCCCTGCGTCAGCCGGGGCTCAGGCGCCCGCCGCGACCCGGTCCTGGTTGAGGAGCTTGGCGACCGCGCCGCTGGCCTTGGCGCCCTGAGACGTCCAGTAGGCCACCCGGTCCCGGTCGATGCGCAGCTTCTCTTCCTGCTCCGTGGCGATGGGGTTGTAGAACCCCAGCCTCTCGATGAAGCGCCCGTCGCGGCTGGAGCGGCTGTCGGTCACGACCAAATGATAGAAGGGGCGCTTCTTGGCGCCTGCGCGGGCAAGTCGAATGGTAACCATGGTTCGTCGGCTGTCCTGTGATAACCCTCGAGACTACCCCGGGGGCCGGGAAAAACGCGCTATTTTACGCTGGTCCCGGGGAGGATGTAAATTCAATGAAAGCGCTCAGTGGGGCATTCCCGGGGGCATGCCGCCCTTCATGCCCTGCATGAGCCTGGCGAGCCCGCCCTTCTTCTTCATCCTTTTCATCATTTTCTGCATCTGGGCGAACTGCTTGAGCAGCCGGTTGACATCCTGGACCTGATTGCCGGACCCGGCGGCGATGCGCCGCTTCCGGGAGCCCTTGATGATGGCCGGGTGCAGGCGTTCCTGGCGGGTCATGGAGCCGATGATGGCGTGCATGCGCTTGAGCTCCTGATCCCCCATCTGGGCCTTTGCCCCGGGCGGCAGGGCGGCGCCCCCGGGCAGCTTGTCCAGCATCGCGGCCATGCCCCCCATCTCGCGCATCTGATTGAGCTGCTCGGCGAAGTCCTCGAGGTCGAAGCCCCGGCCCTTCTTGAGCTTCTGCACCAGCTTCTCGGCCTTGTCCCGGTCGACCTTCTGCTCGGCCTCCTCGATGAGGCTCAGGACGTCCCCCATGCCGAGGATCCGCGACGCCATGCGCTCCGGATGGAAGGCCTGCAACGCATCGGTCTTCTCGCCGACGCCGATGAACTTCAGGGGCTTGCCGGTTACCTGGCGCACGGACAGCGCGGCGCCGCCGCGGGCATCGCCGTCGGCCTTCGTGAGGATCACGCCGGACAGCGGCAGCGCCTCGTCGAAGGCCTTCGCGACGGTGGCGGCATCCTGCCCGCTCATGGCGTCCACCACGAACAGAGTCTCCACCGGGTCCGCGGCGGCGTGCACGCGGCGCACCTCGGCCATCATCTCCTCGTCCACGTGCAGGCGCCCGGCGGTGTCGAGGATGACCACGTCGTGGAACCGGAGCCGCCCCTCGGCGATGGCGGCTTTGGCAATAGCCACCGGGTCCTGGGAAGGATCGGAGGGGAAGAAGGCCGCCCCCACCTCGGACGACAGGGTCTCCAGCTGCTTGATGGCTGCCGGCCGGTGCACGTCGCAGCTGGCCACCAGCACCGACTTGGTGCCGTTCTCCTTCAGCCAGCGTGCGAGCTTCGCCACAGTGGTGGTCTTGCCCGCGCCCTGGAGCCCGGCCACCAGCAGCACCGCCGGCGGCGCGACCCGCAGGTTGAGCGCCTCGTTGGCCTCGCCCATGAGGTTCGAGAGCTCGTCGCGCACGATACGGATCACCTCCTGACCCGGCGACAGGCTCTTCAGCACATCCTGCCCCACGGCGCGCTCGCGCACCCGATCGACGAAGTCCCGTACCACCGGCAGCGCCACGTCCGCCTCCAGCAACGCCATGCGCACGTCCCGCAGGGCGTCTTTGATGTTGGCCTCGGTGAGCCGGCCGCGGCCGCGCAGCTGGGTCAGCGTCGTCGACAACCGGTCGCTCAGGTTTTCAAACACCGGAAACCTCCGTGGCGTGATGGGTGCATGCCGGGCCCACGGCCCGGCGCACGATTCTATCAATCCCCCGGACGTCTGTGACCGTATCCGTAGCGGCGGCTTTACCTTTGCGCGCCCCGGGAATGTTGGCATCATGCCGCCATGCATACCTGGATCCTGGCCCTGGCGATCATGAGCGTGGCGCTCTACGTTGCCGCGACGGCGATGCTCGGCCGACGCCTCGTGACCTGGCAGGGCGACCTGGAAGGTAGCGCGCCGAAGCTGCCCGTGATCGCGTTCCTGGCCGTGGTCCTGCACGGCGTCCTGCTCTACGCGGGCATCGTTACCGACGACGGCCTGCATCTGGGCTTTTTCGACGTGGCATCCCTGGTGGCCTGGGTAGCGGCGCTACTGCTCATGATCGGCGCCATGCGCAGGCCCCTGGACAACCTCGGCCTGCTGGTTCTACCCCTCGCGGCGCTGCTCATCCTGCCCGGGGTCATCTGGCCGGAGACGCGGCCGGTGGGCGTCGAACGCAACCTCGGCACCGAGGTCCACGTGCTGGTATCGGTGCTGGCCTTCGCACTGCTCACTATCGCGGCCTGTCAGTCCCTCCTGCTCGCCTACCAGGACTACCGTCTGAGCCACAAGCGGCCCGGCGGCCTGGTGCACATCCTGCCGCCCCTGAAGATCCAGGAAGAGCTCCTGTTCCAGCTCATCGCGCTCGGCTTCTTCCTGCTCACCCTGAGCCTCGCCACCGGGGTCGCCTTCGTCGCCGACATGCTGGCCCAGCATCTGGCGCACAAGACCGTGCTGTCGGTAATCGCCTGGTTGATATTCGGCGTTCTGCTGTGGGGCCGCTGGCGCTTCGGATGGCGGGGGCGCACGGCGGTGCGTCTGAGCCTGCTCGGCTTCGCGGTGCTGAGCCTGGCCTACTTCGGCAGCAAGCTGGTGCTGGAGCTGGTGCTGGAGAAGCACTGGTTTCCGGGGTAGGTCGCCGGGGATTCCACGGATTCCCGTAGGTTGGTGCTGAGCGTAGCGAAGCCCAACATGGCGACCTGGATGTTGGGC
>CBDTYP010000141.1:0-7723 GCA_965364645.1 uncultured Gammaproteobacteria bacterium
GTCCTCGACGTGCGGGACACGTCCAGGGTCTTCGAGGTCATCAGCGGACTCGACGCCGACATCGTCGTCAACAACGCGGGCCTCGGCCGCGGCTTCGGAAAGCTCTACGAGGCCGAGCTCGAGGACATCGATACCACGATCGACACCAACGTGCGGGCCGCAATCCACGTACTGCGCGCGAGTCTGCCGGGAATGCTCTCGCGCAATCGCGGGCACGTGGTGAACATGAGCTCGGTGGCCGGACTCTATCCCATGGCATCGCCAATCTACGGAGCGAGCAAGGGCGCCGTGCACCGGCTGAGTCAGGACCTGCGCATCGAGCTCGGCGGCAGCCGCGTGCGCCTGACGGAGATCTGTCCCGGCCGGGTCGCGACCGAGTTCTTCGACGCCGCCATCGACGACCCGCAAAGGCGATCGGCGGTGAAGGATACCGGCATCGAGGAGCTGACGTCTGACGACATCGCCGATGCCGTGATCTACGCAGTCGATGCACCCTGGCGGGTCAATGTGAGTCTCATCGAGCTGCAGCCGACCGAGCAGATCTTCGGCGGTATGAATATCACACCGGTGGCCGACTGATCGTCGGCGGAGCTTGGGCGGAGATCGAGGGCCTCAGTGCTGGCCCTGGAAGATGTCGTTCTCGCCCTGCTGGGCGATGGCCTCGCCGAACTCGACGGCGCCCTCCGCCAGCACGTAGGGGACTATCAGCACGACGGAGAAGTTCGCCTGGTGATCGAGCGCGATGGCCACTGCGTCGCTCTCCCCGCCGACGCCCGGAAGCTCCGCCTGGATCGGAAACACCAACGCGGTCGCGCGATAGGAGTTGCTGTCGGCGCCGCTGCGCAGCTTCGACTTGAGAGCGTCGACGATCACCTCGACCTCGGAGTTCTGGTGCTCCTCCTCGACGGCGAGCTGGGCGATGTCCCCATCGGAAGTCATCGCGCCGCCGAAGGGAAAGAATTCTCCGTGGGCAATCAGCATGCCCTCCGCGTGAGGCAGCACGGCATTAACCAGCTCTTCCGCTTCCGATTGGGCGTCACTCATTGCTACTCGTCCCTCCCCTCGACACGGGTGGAGCATAACACGCGGGCGAGCGACTCCGGCGGTGCGGGATCTCACGTTCCGGAGCGCTATCGGCGTCCCCGCAGCTGAAGTAGAGATCCGCCCTGTTCTCTCGGCGGAGCCGGGTGGCCGGAAGTTTCGTTCAGTATCGCGGCCGGCGCGGTGAGCGTTCGCCTCGTGGCCGCGCCTGATTGACCTTGATGTTCCGTCCGTTGAGCGCGCTCTCGTTGAGCGCCTTGATTGCTTCGTCTGCCTCCGAGTTGTCCGGCATCTCGACGAACCCGAAGCCCTTGGACTGACCGGACATCCTGTCCATGATGATATTCGCGCTGGAGACTTCCCCGAACTGCGAAAAAGCTGCCTTCAGATCTTCCTCGGTAAGGCTATAGGGCAGATTGCCCACGTATATATTCATTCCGAATCCTCGTACATTGCGGGTCGAGCGTTCGATGGCCGCCGACCGGTCACCCGCACGGACCGGTCGAGGGCATTGGGCGAATTATTCGTGAAAACGCGCCCGACAGCAAAAGTCTTACGCACTGAAATACCGGCCCCGGAGACCTACCAGCTGGACCAGCCGCCGTCCACCGGCACGACGATGCCGGTGACGTAGGTGCTCGCCGGGGAGGCGAGAAACAGGAGCGCCGTCGCCAGCTCCGCCGGCGCCCCGAAGCGGTCCATGGGCACGAAGTGGCGCAGGCGTTCGGCCGCCTTGCTCGCCAGCAGCTCGTCGGTCATCTCCGTCGGAAAGTAGCCCGGGGCGATGGCATTGGCGGTGATCCCGCGCCCGGCCCACTCCGCGGCCTGGGTGCGGGTCAGCCCGACCAGCGCGTGCTTGCTGGCCGCGTAGGCGCCCAGGCCCCGTCGCACCGGCGCCGCGATTCCGTAAATAGAGGCGATGTTGACGACGCGGCCGGCGCCGGATTTCGACAACCATTCGAACAGCGCCTTGGCGAGCCGCCACTGGGCCGTGAGGTTGAGATCAATCACCCGCGAGAAACGCTCGTCGTCCATGCTCTCGACGGCATCCACCTCGGCGGTGCCGGCGTTGGAGACGAGCACGTCGCAGCGCCCGCGCTCGGCGACCATGCCCGCGACCGCGGCGATACCGTCGTCCTTCGAGAGATCCGCGGCGCAGGGGGTGATGGTTCCCGACAGCTCGTCGGCCGCGGCGGCGACCTCCCGGAGTCTGTCCTCCCGGCGCGCGACCGCGATGACGTCCCCGCCGGCACCCGCCAGAATCTTCGCCATCTCCGCGCCGAGCCCACTGGACGCGCCGGTAACGACGGCAACGCGACCCGCCTGCCCGAACAACGACGCGAGATAGTCCGGCGAGAGCACGCTAGACGATTACCTCGTAGCCCGGCTCCTCGGATTCGTCGTCGACGATCTCTTCCGGAAATCCGGGCGCTCGCAGTTCCGTGCCGCAGGCATCCTCGAGACGTTTGACGATCATCGATGACCACGCGCGCTCGCCGTAGCGCGCCTGACCGTCCTTGAAGATGTCGAGCACCATGGGCGAAACCTCGAGGGGCACCTCCAACCGATTCGCCAACCCGTCGAAGAGGCCCATGTCCTTGACCACGAGATCCATCGTGAAGTTGATGTTGTAGCTGCCGTTCAGTATCACCTGGCTCTCGGTTTCGTGGACGAATGAATTACCCGACGAGATACGGATCGCCTCGAAGGTCGTGGCGAGATCCATGCCGGACTTGCTCGCAACCGTCATCGCCTCGCCGAGCGCCACCAGGTGAACCGAGCACAGGTAGTTCGTCACCACCTTGAGCACCGATGCGGAGCCGAGCGGTCCGGTGTGCAGGATGCGCCGCCCCATCACGGTGAGAGCGGGCAGCGCAGCCTCGAACGCGGCCCGATCGCCACCGACGAAGATGGTGATGTTCCCCGTAGCGGCCCGGTGACAGCCTCCGGAGACCGGTCCGTCCAGGGGCACCGCGCCGACAGCCTCGACCAACGCCGCGAGGCGCCGGACCTCAGACTCGTCGGTCGTGCTCATCTCGAGCCAGATCTTACCCGGTCCGAGACCGGCGATGACGCCGTCCTCCGCTTCCATGACCTCGCTGACGATCGCCGGGGACGGCAGGCAGGTGATGACGAGATCCGCCGACCGCGCGAGATCCGCGGCCGAGTCGGCCCAGGTGGCGCCACCGGCGAGCAGCGCCTCCGCCGCCGACCGCTCCAGATCCCGCACGACCAGCTCGAAGCCGTTTCGCTGCAGGCTTCCGGCAAGTTTCGCGCCGACGTTGCCGAGCCCGATGAATCCGATTTTCATATGCGTCGACCTTCTCGCGCACCGGGAAAGGGAAAACTCAAGTGGGTAGACTGAAGCTCAGATGCTCTTCGATCGCCTTCACGCCGGGGATGTTCTCCGCCGCAACCCGCAATGCCTGCCGTTGTTCCTTCGAATCGATGACACCCCAGAGATGCACGACGCCGTCGGAAACGATCACGTTGATCATGGCACTCTGGGCCCAGTCCTCGTTCTTGAGCACGTCGTTAATAGTCGCGCGGATGGCGGCGTCGTCCTCCGGCGGTGGCGGCAACGGCTCCGCCTGTCGCGTCGCCAGCGTGCGCAGGAGATCCACGCGGCTGACGATTCCGACAATCCGACCGTCGGCGAGAACCGGCAGCCGTTTCACGTTCTCCTTCTCCATTTTGCTGACGACGTCGCCGAGCGAAGTATCCTCGTCCACGTATGACACCGACTTCGTCATGACCTCCTCGGCGCGCATGGCGTGGGTCTTGGTAAACTCCCGCGCCTCCTCCTGAGCATCGGTGAAGAACGACAGCCAACGCCGCCGATGATGCCGCTCGGTACCGAGCTCCGGCCTGCGCAGGAGATCGCCCTCGCTGATGATGCCGACCAGGGATTCGTTCTCGTCGACGACGGGCACGCCGCTGATGTGCTTCTCGACCATCAGCGCCGCGATTTCGCGGACGGGCGTGCCCGGGCTAACCGTCACGACTTTGGTTGACATGAGATCGCGCGCTTTCATTATTGTTTCTCCTTCGTGTACCCGGCAGGGCCGATCAGATAAGGCGCTCGAAATTGTAATACGCCTTGCGCCAGCGCGTGACGGTAACGCTTTGGAACAGTCCCCCCACGTTGAATGGATCGTTGGCGATGAATCGCTCCGCCTCTTCCCTGTCGTCGGTATCGAGGATGATGACCCCGCCGTGGGGACGCGTGCCATCGTCGTCGAGCAGCGCGCCGCCAGCGAGGACTTTGTCGACGTTCTCTGTCAGGTACTCGAGGTGCCGCGCGCGGCAGTCCGCGTACACGTCATCCGAGTCCTCCTTGTAACGGGTTTCAATCACGTACGCCACGCCCCTCTCCCCCGGAAGTCCGATCGTGTTCTGACTGCGCCATTTAAGCGCTTTTCCCGCGCCCCGTCGACCAAGGCGATCAGTTGACGTGGATCAGGCGACGCGGTCGCCCTTCTTCGCTACCGCCGCGCGGTTATCCACGCCCGGCAGCATCTTCGCCGGGTCCCGCGTCACCACCACGTCGATGACCGTGGGCCGGCCCTTACCCTCGAAACCGGCGTCCAGCGCCGGCGCCAGCTCGCCCGGTTTCTCGACGCGGATGCCAACACAGCCGAGGGCCTCGGCGACCCGGGCATAGTTCACCTCGACCAGATCCGACGACTGGTAGCTGCCCTGGCCGTACATCAGGTGCTGGAGCGCCTTCACGTAGCCGGAGGCGGCGTTGTTCACCACGATCAGGGTGAAGGCGAGTCCCAGGCGCCGGGCGGTCTCGAGCTCCCCCAGGGTCATGTTGAAGCCCCCGTCGCCGGTGATTGCCACCACCGGCGCGCCGGCGGAGCCAAGGGTCGCGCCGATGGCGCCGGGGAGCCCGTAGCCGATGGAGGCGAAGCCGCGATCCGGGACGAAACCCCGGCCGGCGCGCTTGGTATCGTAGAGCAACCCACCCCAGTGGGCCGCGAAGCCCCCGTCCGCCACGAGGAAGGATTTCGCGGGCATGACGGTATTCAGCTCGTGCATGAGCCGCGCCATGTTGATGGGCACCTCGTCAGAGGTGAGGCGGGGCTGCACCTGCTCGCGCCACGCCGCCATGCGCGCCGCGACGTCCTCGACGTAGCCCGCCCGCTCGCCGCGCAGGCGCTCCGCGCGGGCGTCCAACGCCGAGTGCAGATCGAGAATCCCTTCCCGGGCGTCGGCCCACATGCTCACCGTGGGGGTGATCACCCGGGAGAACTCGTCGGAGAGGATTTCCAGGTGCAGCGTCGGCGTGCCGACCGGAATCAGGGAATAACGCTTGGTGGCGATCTCACCGAGCTTGCAGCCGATGACCAGCAGGCAGTCGGATTCCGCGATGAGCTGGTTCGCAATGCGATCGTATCGGCCGAAGAGACCCGCGGAGAGCGGGTGGTTGCAGGCGATGGCGCCCTTGCCGGTCATGGTATGGGCCACGGGGATGGACTGGGCCTCGGCAAAGCTCTGCAGGGTCTTGGCCGCCCCGCTCAGGTGCACACCGCCGCCCGCCAGCACCAGGGGCCGGCGCGCCACCGCGAGGTGCTCGACGGCCCGGGCCACACTGTCGCCGCTCGGGCGGATTCTGAGGGACGGCGCCGCGGTGACCCTGGGGTCGGCGCCGAGGCTTTCCTCGGGGAAGGGATGGACGCCGTGGGCGATGTCCTCGGGCACGTCGAGCACCACCGGCCCCGGCCGGCCGCTGGTGGCGACGGAGAAGGCCCGGCGCACGAGCTCCGGCAGCCGCTGAATGGTTTCGACACGGATGATCTCCTTGGCCGCCGGCCCGAGGATCTCCACCTGCCGGCACTCCTGGGTCATGTTCTTCCAGGAGTGCTCGCGATTGCTGTCGCCCACGATGACCACCAGGGGGGAGCCCGCGTTCAGCGCCTCCACCATCCCTGTGACGAGGTTGGTGGCGCCGGGCCCCAGGGTCGCGTCGCACACCCCCACGCGCCCGGTGACCTTGGCGTAGGCATCGGCGGCGAAGATGCCGCAGCGCTCGTCGTTTATCAGATGATGGGTGAGCCCGAGTCGTCGCACGGCATCGTAGAAGGGCAGAAGCTGAAACCCGCCCATGCCGAACATCGGTCCTGTGTTGTGCGCGAGCAGCAAACGCGCCAGGGCCTCACCCCCGGTCATCTGCTGATTGTCGAGGTTGTCTGAAGTAGTCATCGATCCGACACGAGTTGCCCTGCAGCTTCGACGATACGGGGGACGGTAACGCGCACGTTGTCTTCCAGGGGCGGCGAGTAGGCGATGGGTACACGAGGCGCCGTCACCCGCCGCGGCGGCGCGCGCAGCTCTCCGTGGAGATTTTCGCACACGCTCGCGACGATCTCGGCGCCGAAACCGGAGACGCCCACCGCCTCGTGGGCCACCAACAGGCGGCCGGTCCTCGCGACCGACGTGAACACGGTGTCCTCGTCCCACGGCCACAGCGTGCGGAGATCGATGACTTCCGCGTCGACTCCGCTGCCGGCGAGCGCGTCCGCGGCGGCGCTTGCGCTATGCACCGTGTTCGACCAGGTGACGATGGTGACGTCGTTCCCGGCGCGCACGACGCGGGCGCTCCCGAATGCCACCAGGTGCTCGCCTTCCGGCACCTCGCCCTCCATGGCCCAGAGATCTTTGTGCTCCATGTAGACCACCGGGTCGTCGCTTCGGATCGCGGTCTTCAGGAGTCCCTTGTTGTCCGCCGGCGTCGACGGCATCGCTACTACCAGTCCGGGGATGTGGGTGTACCAGGACTCGAGAGACTGGGAGTGCTGGGCGGCGGAGGAGCGCCACATGCCGACGGGCTCCCGCGCCACGAGCGGCACGCGGGTCTGGCCGCCGAACATGTAGCGCGCCTTGGCGGCCTGGTTGACGAGCTCGTCGATGGCGCAGAGCGCGAAGTCGGAGAAGCGCATCTCCACCACGGGCCGCGTCCCGGTCATCGCGGCGCCCACCGCGGTGCCCATGATGGCCGCCTCCGAGATGGGTGCGTCGACGATGCGCTCGCTCCCGAAGCGATCCGCGAGTCCGGCGTACTGGCCGAAGACCCCGCCGCGGCCGAGATCCTCGCCGAGCGCCCACACGGTGTCGTCGCGCTGCATCTCCTCGGCGAGGCCCGCCTTGCCGGCCTCGAGGTACGTGCTGATGGCCATGCTCAAGTTGCGCTCATGGATGGCAGACCCTGACCCGGCGTGTCCTGCACATCCGAATGGGTGTGGCGATCCTCGGGCCACGGACTCGTCCGTGCCGCATCGAGGACCTCATGCATCTCCAGTCCGGCCTCGGTCTTCACCTGCTCGAGATCCGCCGCAGACATGCCGCCGTCGGCGAGCATGGCGGCCGCCCGCGCTATCGGGTCCCGTTGCCAGCGCGCCTCGACCTCCGCGCTGTCCCGGTAGCCCGCCGCGTCGACGGCGGTGTGCCCGGTCAGGCGGTAGGTCAGCGCGTGTATGAAGCGCGGCCCCGCGCCGCTGCGCAGCGCATCCAGGTTGTCGCGCACGGCGGCGTCCACCTCGAGGACGTCGTTGCCATCCACCTTCGTCGAGGGTATGCCGAGGCTCTCCGCTCGGGCCGACGGCCCCTCGCCGGCGCTCACGACGCCGGTGCGGGTGGTGGCGGCGAAGTCGTTGTCCTCGCAGAGGAAGAGCACCGG
>CBDTYP010000142.1:0-7665 GCA_965364645.1 uncultured Gammaproteobacteria bacterium
ACCCGCGCCGCGAGCGAGGATGATCTGGTGGAATCGGCGCGGCCGCGCCTCGCGGCGCTGAGCGCCGAAGGCGTCACCACCATCGAGATAAAATCGGGTTACGGGCTCGATCGGGACACCGAGCTGAAGATGCTGCGGGCCGCGAGGCGTCTCGGTGAGAGCGGCGCACTCGACGTCGTCACGACGTTTCTCGGCGCCCACGCGCTGCCCCCCGAGTACGCCGGGCGCGCCGACGACTACATCGACTTCGTGTGCACCGACGTCATGCCCCGCGTCGCCGAGCGCGGTCTCGCTGATGCCGTCGACGCATTCTGCGAGAGCATCGGGTTCACCGCCGCTCAGACTGAGCGCGTATTCGGGGCCGCGCGTGCCCTCGATCTCCCGGTGAAGCTGCATGCCGAGCAACTCTCCGATCTTGGCGGTTCGGCACTGGCCGCGCGCTTCAACGCGCTCTCGGCGGATCACCTGGAGTATGTCTCCGATACTTCCATCGAGGCGATGGCCGGAGCAGGGACTGTTGCGGTTCTCCTTCCCGGTGCGTTCTATTTTTTGCGGGAGACCCGCAAGCCACCGATAGAAAGTTTCCGCCGCCACGGTGTCCCCATGGCCATCGCTACCGACAGCAATCCGGGGAGCTCGCCGGTCGGCTCGATCCTTCTCATGCTGAACATGGCGTGCACGCTCTTCCAGATGACGCCGGAGGAGGCCTTGGCGGGCGTTACGCGTCACGCGGCGCAGGCGTTGGGGAAAGGCGATGTCATCGGGACATTGGAGGCAGGTAAGCAGGCGGACTTCGCTTTGTGGGACATCGATCACCCGGCAGAGCTCGCCTACCGCATCGGCTTCAATCCCTGCCACCGGGTAATCAAGTCAGGAACCATCGTGCCGTCTCCGTAGGTTGGTGCTGAGCGAAGCGAAGCCCAACGTGACGACCAGGATGTTGGGCTTCGCTTCGCTCGGCTCGGGCATCCTGCTTCGCTCTACCTCGTCCATCCCTGGACTCGTCAGCACCAACCTACGGGGATTACGGGCTACACCAGGTCAGCATCGTTTCCAACAACGCGCGCAGTGTTGGCCGCACCGTTTCCGCGAGATCCTCGCGGTATTCGTACGGGGGAGCCTCATTCATATAGCTGCACTGCGCCTGCTCCAGCTGCACCGCGTGCACGCCGTTTCCGGGATCACCGTAGGTGCGGGTGATGTAGCCACCGGTAAAGCGGCCGTTCACCACGTGGGTATGACCGGTCGCACGTTCGAGCACATCGGTCAATGCGGATTGCAGTGCCGCATCGCAGCTCGTTCCTCCCGCGGTGCCGAGATTCAGATCCGGCAGCTTGCCCGCGAAGAAGCGCGGGACGACAGAGAGAATGCTGTGGGCATCGAAGAGCAGGGCGATGCCGTGCTCTGCCTTCAACGCCGCCAGCGTCGACGCGACGCGATCGTGGTATGGCTGCCAGTAAGCGTCTCTGCGCCCCGAGATCTCGTCGTCTCCCGGCTCCTCGCCTTCCCTGTATATGGGACTCTCGTCGAAGCAACGCGTGGGGCAGAGCTCGGTGTTGCTCGCGCCGGGGTAGAGAGGCTTACCGTCGGGGGCCCGATTCAGATCGATGACATAGCGTGAATTCAAGGGTCTCAGGACACTCGCGCCCAGCTCCGCCGCGAAATCGTAAAGCCGCGCCATATGCCAGTCGGTGTCGGGCGTGGTGCGGGCGTAGTCCGTCATGTGCGCGGCCAGATCCGCCGGGATGGCGGTGCCGTCGTGGGGCATGCTCACCAGCAGGGGTGTCGAGCCTTCGGTGAACGCATATGTGCTCATGGCGAGACCATAACCCATTCGCCGCCTCGTTGCCGACGAAGTAGAATGGTCCCGAATCCCCTGGCAAGCCGCAGCAGAAGGGCCGATCAGCATGGGTACACGCATCTCCAACCGCGTCATCCGCTCCCCGCGGGGTACGGAGCTGAGTGCCAAGAGCTGGGTGACCGAGGCGCCGCTGCGCATGTTGATGAACAACCTGGACCCGGAGGTCGCGGAGCGGCCTCAGGAGCTGGTGGTCTACGGCGGCATCGGGCGCGCGGCCCGGGATTGGGAGTGTTTCGACAAGATCGTCGAGGTGCTCGAGCGCCTCGAGGGCGACGAGACCCTGCTGGTGCAGTCTGGGAAACCCGTGGGCGTATTCAAGACCCACGCGGACGCACCGCGGGTGCTCATCGCCAACTCGAATCTCGTGCCCCACTGGGCGGATTGGGAGCACTTCAACGAGCTCGATCAGAAGGGCCTCATGATGTACGGGCAGATGACCGCCGGGTCCTGGATTTACATCGGCAGCCAGGGGATCGTGCAGGGCACCTACGAGACCTTCGTGTCCATGGGCCAACAGCATTTCGACGGGGATCTCGGCGGTCGCTGGATCCTGACCGCCGGTCTCGGCGGCATGGGCGGCGCCCAGCCTCTCGCCGCGACCATGGCGGGCGCTTCGATGCTGGCGGTCGAGTGTGATCCTTCCCGGATTCGCAAGCGTCTCGAGAGCGGCTACCTGGATGTCATGGAGACGGATCTGGACGCCGCGCTCGCGCGCATGGAGCAGGCGAAGACGGATGGAGAGGCCGTCTCGGTCGGTCTCGTCGGCAACGCCGCAGAAATACTGCCGGAGCTCGTGCGCCGTGGTGTGCGTCCGGACGCCGTCACCGATCAGACGAGCGCACACGATCCCCTCAATGGTTATCTGCCGGCGGGCTGGACACTCGAGCAGGCCGTCGAGCTGCGCGCCCGGGAGCCCGAGCGGGTGGTGGCCGAGGCGAAGAAGTCCATGGCCGTGCACGTGCGCGCCATGCTGGACTTCCATGGGATGGGGATCCCGACCTTCGACTACGGCAATAACATCCGCCAGGTCGCGAACGACGAGGGAGTCGAGAACGCCTTCGACTTCCCGGGCTTCGTGCCCGCGTACATCCGGCCGTTGTTCTGCCGGGGTGTCGGCCCGTTTCGCTGGTCGGCACTCTCCGGCAATCCCGAGGACATCTTCCGCACGGACGCCAAGGTCAAGGAGCTCATCCCCGACAATCCGCATCTGCACAACTGGCTCGACATGGCCCGGGAGCGCATCCACTTCCAGGGCCTGCCGGCGCGCATCTGCTGGGTGGGCCTCGGTGAGCGCGCGCGGCTCGGCCTCGCCTTCAACGAGATGGTCGCGAGCGGTGAGCTGGAGGCGCCCATCGTCATCGGCCGCGACCATCTGGACTCTGGCTCCGTCGCGAGCCCCAACCGCGAGACAGAGGCGATGGCCGACGGCAGCGACGCCGTCTCGGACTGGCCGCTCCTCAATGCGCTGCTGAATACCGCGAGTGGCGCGACCTGGGTGAGCCTGCACCACGGCGGCGGCGTCGGCATGGGTTTCTCTCAGCACGCCGGCATGGTCATCGTCTGCGACGGTACTGACGACGCGGCGCGGCGCATCGAGCGTGTGTTGACGAACGACCCTGCTACCGGCGTCATGCGTCACGCGGACGCCGGCTACGACATCGCGAAGGAGTGCGCGAGAGAGCAGGGTCTCGATCTGCCCATGGAGGGCGGCTAGCGGGCGGCGACCTCGGAGGCGACGTGGACCAATCCTACGTACTCGATCGCAGCGACCGTGAGCTCGATCGCCTCGATCTCCAGGGCCTCATCTACCGGGATGTCACCCGCCGCGCGTTGGTGAGCGCCGGTATCGAGGAGGGCATGCGGGTTCTCGACGTAGGATGCGGGTCCGGGGACGTGTCGCGGCTCGCGGCGGAGATCGTCGGGTCGCGGGGATCGGTGCTCGGCGTCGACGTCGATGGCGACTCCATCCAATCCGCGAGACGACGTAGCGTCCAGTCCGGCATCACGAACGTCAGCTTCGAGGTGGGCGAGGCGGCTTCGATCGCCAGCGTTCACACGTTTGACGCCCTTGTCGGCCGTTTCTTCCTCATGCATCAGACTTCACCGGCGGAGACGCTTGCCGCCGCAGCGAATGCCGTGCGCCCGGGAGGCGTGGTCATGATGCTGGAGTCCAACATGGCCGGGCTGGTGGATGCGCAGCACTCGCTCCCCCACTCGGCGATCTACGACGAGGTCGTGCGCTGGAAGTGCCGTGTGGTAGCGGGCGCCGGCGCCGATCTCGAGGCCGGCCTGAGCCTCTATCGAACGTTCCGGGAGGCTGGCCTGCCGGCGCCCGAGTTGCGCATGGAGGCACCGGTGGAGGGAGGGCCGGAGAGTCTCATCTATCGCTACATGGCGGACAGCGTCCGGAGCATGCTGGCGACGGCGGGGACGCTCGGGATCGAGGGCTTCACTCTCGAGCGGGTGGATACGCTCGAGACTGATCTGCGCGACTCAGTCGTCGCGCACGATGGCGTGCTGGTCTGCTGGCCCACGGTTTCGGCGTGGTGCCGGCTGCCGGGCACGGAGTAACCCCACATCGAGGGTGATCTATGAACATCAAGAGTCTCAGCGCGGGTCTGTCCTTCCGGGGAAACGTCATGGGCCGAAAGCAGAAATACTACGTGTTCGAGGGGAAGGACGCTTTTTTCGTCTTCTCTTTCTCGAGGGCCAAGCCGAAGTCGGGTTATTTCAACTTCGTGAGCGCGGAGGCGGTAGCCTACGTGCGGCGCCTGGCCGGCGGAGAGCAGGGCGTAACGGCCCAGTCGCTCAAAAAGCGCACTCGCAAGCCGAAGCTCGTCGGCTCCGCCCTGGAGGCGCTGAACATACTCTACGTCCTGGTCGCCATAGGAGGCGCGAAGATCGACCACCGGCACAAGACGCGGCAGCTCTTCTTCAATATTGGTGAATAAAACGCCACAGGGGCGTACAGTGGAGACGGTTTCCCGCACCGGCGGGGTCCAAACATAAGGAGAAACTACCATGCCTAGATTTGTCATTGAGCGAGACATCCCGGAGATCGGATCGGCGGACCGCGATGCGTTGCGGGAAGCGTCCGGAAAGTCGAACGGTGTGCTGCAGGCAATGCAGTCCGAAGGGAAGGGCATCTACTGGGAGCACAGCTACATCGTCAACAACAAGACGTTCTGCATCTACCGCTCGGACAACGAGGGATTGATCATGGAGCACGCCGAGCGCAGCGGCTTCCCGGCGACGAAGGTCTCCGAGGTGCGAAACGTCATCGACCCGCTGACCGCGGAATCTGCCGCATAGTATTCCGCACTCCGTATTCCGGGCCGACGGGGCTGGTGAAATGCTCTACATGATAATCGAGCAGTTCAAGAACGGAGATCCCGTGCCGGTGTATCGCCGCTTCCGTGATCAGGGACGCATGGTCCCGGACGGCCTGGAGTACGTCTCGAGCTGGGTAGACACGAATCTGGGACGCTGCTTCCAGATCATGGAAACGTCCGACCCCGAGCTGATCGCAAACTGGATCACGAACTGGGACGACATCGTCGACTTCGAAGTCATCCCGATAATCCCCTCCGCCGCTGCCGCCGACGCCGTGAACTCTAGACTGTAATCCGCGCATCTACAGTTCTCTCTCAGGGTGCCGCCTATATACCCATGAACGGCCGCCGGCTCGATTTGACCTACTGGCTCTTCTTCACCCCCTTGGTAACGGGCGGCCTGACCCGTTGCACGACCCTGGGAGCGATCGCCCTTCTGACGCTCGTGGTGCCGCGACCTACCATCGGACTCGGGCTGATGACGGAGCTCGTTCTCGCGCTCGTGGTCGCCGATTTCGTCGGCTACTGGAGCCACCGGCTCAGACACTCGAACGCTCTCTGGCGCTTCCATGCGATCCACCACTCTCCCACCAAACTCGATGCGCTCGCCGCGGCACGCATGCACCCGGTGGACGACGTTATCGACAATACGCTGGTCGGCGCCTTCCTGTTCGCGGCGGGGTTCTCGACCGAAACTGTCTTCGCGATCGGTCCCATCTTGTTTCTCCACATAGCGCTGACTCATGCAAACGTCGACTGGGACTTCGGCCTGTTGCGAAAGGTTCTCGTCTCCCCGGCGCACCATCGCGCCCATCATGAGATCGGCGCAGCTCAGAACTACGCCGGCATGTTCTCATTCATAGACGTGTTATTCGGCACATTCCGCAAGACCTCGGGCGGGTCCCATGGGGCTGGAGAACCTATTCCGGAATCCTTGCGTGCGCACCTTGCGTGGCCTTTGCAGATCGAGGGTCCGGTGTCCGGCCGCATCAACAAACTATAGGCTCGTACTGGGCAAGGCGAAGCCCGGCACGCCCTTCAGTCTCGTTGCTGCGGCCCTCAGATCGTTTCGGGCTCCTCCGACAGCTCACGCAGCTTGGACTGAATCCGCTGCTGACGCTGTGCCGTGGTGTCCTCGAGCTTGTCACTGGTGATGTTGAGGCTCGATATGAAGAGATTCTCGAGCTCTTTTGGCATTCCCTTTATGGACAGGCTGGCCCGCTCCCGTATGCCCTCGAAAATGTCGATCTTCTCGTCGAGAAATTCCGTTGCGTCGAAGCCGAGGCCTGCGATCTGATCGCCGTATCGTTGCAGGCGGCTCTGCAGAAGATGAACGTACTCCCCAAGCAAGAACTCCGTTGCAATCACGAATGGCTTCGGTGGTTTCGCGGCGAGGGTGTTCAGGGCATTGATGATGTCGAATAGACTGTCCGAGAAACTCATGAGCAATTCCCTGTACTCAACGTCTATCCTCTCGGCTTCTCTGACTCTGTCGTCGAAACGGGCTGTGGCGGTCCACCATACGGAGAGGATGAATCCCAGTGTCACGGCGAAAAGACTCGTCATGATGATCTTGAGGCCATAGAGAGGGCCGGTGAGTATCTCTACATTCTCGAACAGGAATACCGAGCCGACGAACAGCAGGCCGAATATCAGCAGAAGCGCAAAGGAGGGGCTGCTGAATCGCCTCATCTTCAGCTTTTGCCGAGCATGGTCGATCCACTCACCGTGCCGAAGTTCACGCGATCGCCCTCCCTCCATGTTCTTTGCCCTCGTCATTAAGACCTCCTTGGCCCTCGAGTCCGAGAGCTCGCCCTTGGAAATGCTTTCGCTTACGTAGTGGCTCATGGCTGATATCTCTCGAGTTTAATGGACGCCCGAAGCACTAGTGCTTGAATTCGCCATTCAAGATCACAGTGGTGCCGAGTTCTGATAACTGCGTCCTGCTTTCCTTTATCTTAAAAAGATAGGGTTCGTCATGGACAATTACGGCGAAGGTTTCCCCGGCTGCGCGGTTTTCGGCCGCTGTAATCTCGATGCTGTACGAGGAGTCGGAGTCTGCCGCACTGTCGACCAACTGCCTTTTCGAAGTCACGGAATCGAATGCCGGTTCAAGGATCCGCAGCAGCTTACCGGCACCCTGTTGTGCACTCGTTATCTGGATGGTGACGTTCGCGGCCCCGGTGGTTTTCCAGGTAATTCCGAAGTCTGCTGCGCCAGTGACAGGCCCTGGTCCAACCCGGCGAAAGCTGAAGACGCCGCGGTCAATCCTGTCCAGCCGTTCTTCCATGATCTCGAGGGAGGTCTTTTCCCTGTTGACAGTGACTGAAAGGGTCGTGCTCGCCGAGCGACCCTCCCTGTCTTTGACCGTGAGCGAGAAAAAGTACGCTCCCTCGCTCTCGAGCTTTTTATTGATGTAGTTCTCGAAGTCGAGGGTGATGTCCTTGTGGTTTCGGACTCTCGATTCAGCGC
>CBDTYP010000143.1:0-7634 GCA_965364645.1 uncultured Gammaproteobacteria bacterium
GGTCGACCTCGGTGGTGCCGTTGCCGGCGCCGTCGCCCTGACCCAGGGAGACCTTGCCCCAGCCGCCGCTGAACCAGACTTCCGCCTTACGCATGGTCTCGGACTCGCCGAAGTCGCCGGAGCCGATGGCCGCGCCACTGGCGTTCTGAGAGTTCTGCCACTCCCAGTTGAAGCCGACCTTCATGCCGTTGCCGATGTCTTCGCTGCCGGTCAGACGCCAGCGAGTACCGGACGAGATGTTGTCCGTGAACTGAATGTCGGTGTTGGTCCCGTCATTCTGGTAAACCATGGCGCGGTTCACCTGACCGGACAGCTTGTACTTCACCGCGTGGGCCGCCATCGGCGTCGCCAGCGCGGAGGATACAGCTACTGCTAGTACCTTCTTGTTCATAATGGTTAATCCCCTAACTTAGGCTCGAATTTCCCCGGTCTGTGCCGAGGCGCTTCGTGACGCCCCCCGCCTTATGACAGGGGACGCAGGCAGTATGACAAAACCGTGGCGAAAATGGCAACAAATTGAGGTAAAAAGGCAACAGTCAAGTAGGATTTGTGGCGCAATTGCAACAAATCCCGGAAAAGCGATAGGAATTTCAGGTGTATAGGGGCATTCCTCAGCCGCCGCGGCTGATCCAGGCGTTGAAGGCCACCACGATGCGCTCCGTTTCGCCCACGTAGGGCAGCACCTCGTGCATCAGCCAGGAGGGGAAGATCACCAGCTGGCCTGGCTGGTGGGGGAGATACACGGGGGTCGCCGTGTAGCGGGGCTCCAGGCGCTCGTTGCCCGGGTCTACGTGCATGAACACCGGACCCCGGGGGTCGTAGAACTTCACCTGGCCGCTCTCCGGCCGCTCGGGGACGGGGTCCCCCACCTGGACCGCGTAGATCCCCGACCAGGACGCCCGGGGATGGTAGTGGATTGACTGATAGCCGCCGCTCCGGGTCACGTGGAACCAGGAGTCATAATAAAAGGTGAGATCCGCCATCTCCTCCGCGCTGTAGCCGTTCAGGCGCTCCACCACGTGGAAGAGCACGCTGTGCACCTCTCCGGCGAGGCGCTGCACCGGCGCGTCGGGCCACTCGAAGAGGTCGAAGCGGCTCTCGAAGACCGGCCCCACCTGGGTCGGGATGCGCATCTCGTGGCGGAACGCGTCGCCCGCCCGCTCCCGCTCCAGGAACAAGGACACGAGCTCACTGTTGAGCGCTTCTCCGCCGGGGATGCCCGCGGACACGATAGGTGTGGCGAACCAGCTGACGATCTCGGCGTCGATCTCGGTCATAGGGTCATGGGGCTCGGGATCACGAGGCCGGGGATCATGAAGAGATAGCCGCCTCCACCGAGCGGCCGAGCTTGTCCACGAGCTCCTCGATGTGGGCGTCCTCGATGATGAAGGGCGGCGCGAGGAGCACGTGGTCGCCGCGCACCCCATCGACGGTGCCACCCATGGGATAGCAGATGAGTCCGCTCTCCAGGGCGTGCTGCTTGATGCGCGCGTGTACGCGGGCGGCGGGGTCGAAGGGCTCTCTTGTGGTGCGGTCCTCGACGATCTCGATGCCCTGGAAGAGTCCCCGCCCGCGGATCTCGCCCACGTGGGCATGATTGCCGAAACGCTCCATCAGCGCCCGGGCGAGGCCCTCGCCCTGATCCCGGACCCGCGCGAGGAGCCCCTCCTCGCGAATGACCTCCTGCACGGCCACGCCGGCGGCGCAGGCCGTGGGGTGCCCCATGTACGTGTGGCCATGCTGAAAGAATCCGGAGCCCTGCTCGATGGCGTTATAGATGCGTTCGGCGACCAGCATGGCGCCGATGGGCTGGTAGCCCGCGCCGAGGCCCTTCGCGGCCACCAGCAGGTCCGGCGCGACGCCGTCGTGCTCGCAGGCGTAT
Organism: uncultured Gammaproteobacteria bacterium; assembly: GCA_965364645.1. Taxonomy (GTDB): domain Bacteria; phylum Pseudomonadota; class Gammaproteobacteria; order HK1; family HK1; genus JAABYT01. The sequence goes on from CBDTYP010000143.1 coordinate 1,883, forward strand.
AGAGTGCCCGTGCGTCCCATGCCGCACATCACCTCGTCGAAGATGAGCAGCACGCCGTAGGCATCGCAGATCTCCCGGATGCGGGCGAGGTACCCGGGCACGGCGGGCACGGCACCCAGGGTTGCGCCGACGACGGGCTCGCAGATGAACCCGATGACGGACTCGGGCCCGAGCTCGAGGAGCTTCTCCTCCAGCTCGTCGGCCACCCGCAAGCCGTAGGCCTCCTCGCTCTCGTGGTCCTGGCGGTCGCGATAGGGGTAACAGGGCGCGATGTGATGGCTCTCGCACAGCAGGGGATCGAATGGCTCCCGCCGCCACAGGTTGCCGCCCACGGAGAGCGCCCCCAGGGTGTTGCCGTGATAGCTCTGGCGTCGGGCGACGAAGCGGCGTCGTTCGGGCTCACCGCGCTCGAGGAAATACTGCCGCGCGATCTTCAGCGCGGCCTCGACGGCCTCCGATCCGCCGGAGACGAAGTAGACCCGCTCGAGCCCGTCGGGAGCGCCGGAGATCAGCTCGTCGGCGAGGGTCTCCGCCGGCTCGCTGGTGAAGAAACCCGTGTGGGCGAAGGCGAGGCTGTCCAGCTGCGCCTTGATGGCCTCTATGACCCGCGGGTGATTGTGTCCCAGGGACGAGACGGCCGCACCGCCGGATGCGTCGAGGTAGCGCTTGCCGTCGGCGTCGACGATGTACACGCCGTCGCCACGCACGGCCACAGGCGGATCACTTCGGGTATGGCGATAGAAGACGTGCTGCATGGTGGCGACCTCGGGCGGAGTATACGCGCCGTCCCCGGTGCCCGGTAGGCCGCGGGCGAGGAATGCACGCCGCCGCCGGCGGGCCGTGACATCTGCCTTGCCCGCGCACTACCATGGCACGGGGAGCCGGTCCTTCCGGGGAGGAAAACGCCATGTTCCGTCACACGACCGAGTTCAGGGAAATGATGGATGGGGTGCTGGCAGAGGTGCGCGAGCATGTGCCGGCCGCGCAGCGCGCCGCCGTCGAGGAATTCGTCACCCAGTACTACTCGGGCACCTCCTTCGAGGACCTCGCGGGCAACGACGTCGCCAACCTCTACGGAGCGGCGCTTGCCCACTGGAACTTCCTGCGTACCCGCGAGCCGGGGACGCCCAAGCTGCGGGTGTACAACCCGCAGCTCGCCCAGCACGGGTGGCAGTCGACCCACACCATCGTCGAGCTGGTCACCGACGACATGCCCTTCCTGGTGGACTCGGTCCGCATGGCGCTCAACCAGCGGGGCCTGACGACCCACCTCGTCATCCATCCCGTCGTCCGATTGCGCCGGGACGCCGACGGTCGGGTCGAGGAGATGCTCGCCGCGGATGAAGAGACCGAGGGGGCGCTCACCGAGGCGGTAATGCGCCTCGAGGTGGACCGGCAAACGGATCCGGAGCTGCTGGAGGGAATCGTCGCCGACGTCGAGACCGTGCTCCGGGATGTGGGCGCGGCGGTGGCGGACTGGCGTGGGATGCGCGCCAAGCTCGACGAGGTCATCGACGCGCTGCGCACGAGTCCTCCGCCGATTGACGCGGACGAGCTCGCCAACGGTCTGGAGTTCCTGGAATGGATGGGCGACAACCACTTCACGTTCCTCGGCTACCGCGAGTACGAGCTCGTGGGCGCGGACGGCGAAGAGCAGCTGAAAGGTATAAAGGGCTCCGGCCTCGGCGTGCAGAGAGGGCAGCCCGGGACCGTCTCTCTCACATTCGAGAGCCTGCCTCCGGACGTGCGCCGATTAGCCCGCGAGCCGCACTTGCTGGTCATCACCAAGGCCAATACGCGCTCGTCGGTGCACCGGCCGGGATACCTTGATCACATTGGCATCAAGCAGTTCGACGGCGACGGCAAAGTGATCGGCGTGCGCCGCTTCCGTGGGCTCTATACGTCGGCCGCGTACAATCGCAGCCCGGGCTCGATCCCGCTTCTGCGGGACAAGGTCACGCGGGTGGTTGCCCGCGCCGGTTATCCCGACGGCAGTCACGCCGCGAAGGCACTCATCAACATACTCGAGACCTTCCCCCGGGATCTCCTGTTCCAGATCTCCGACGAGGAGCTTTCCGAGACCGCCATGGGCATCCTGCACCTGCAGGAGCGCCAGCGCATCCGCCTGTTCGTGCACCAGGACCGGTTCCGGCGATTCTATTCCTGCATCGTCTACGTGCCCCGGGATCGTTTCAACACGGAGACGCGGCTCGCGATTCAGGATCTGCTCGCCGAGTCGTTCGGCGGGGAGGACGTCGAGTTCGAGGTGCATCTCTCCGACTCCGTGCTGGCGAGACTGCACTTCGTCGTGCGGGTGCCACCGGGCAGGGAGGCCGATTACGACGTCGTGGAGATGGAAGAACGCCTGCGCGAGATCACCCGCAACTGGAAGGACGATCTCCGCCTCGCGTTGCTCGAGCATTGCGGTGAGGAGCGGGGGCTGAAGAATTTTCGCCGCTACGGCGACGGCTTTCGCGCCAACTACCGCGAGCACTACGTGCCGCAGATCGCCGTCCACGACATCGATCTGATGGAGAGCCTCACCGAGGACGACCATTCCATCGCGATGAGCCTCTACCGGCCCCTCGAGGCGCCCGAGGGCGTGCTGCAGTTCAAGCTGTTCAACCCGGAGCGGCCGATCCCTCTCTCCGACGCGTTGCCCATGCTGGAGAACATGGGGCTCCGGGTCGAGGAGGAGAAGCCGAGCGAGATCCGGCGCGCGGACGGCAGCTGCGTGTGGATGCACGACTTCAGTCTCAAGTACTCCCTGAAGGAGGAACTCGATCTCGATGGCATCCGCGACAATTTCCAGGAGACCTTTGCCCGGGCCTGGCGGCGGGACGTCGAGAACGATGGGTTCAACCGGCTGGTCCTGCGGGCGAAGCTCCAGTGGCGGGAGATCGTCATACTGCGGGCCTACTGCAAGTACCTGCGCCAGGCGGGTTGGACTTTCAGTCACCGCTACATCCAACGGGCGCTCGCACTCAACCCGGCAATCGCTGCGCTCCTGGTGCAGTTGTTCCACGCGCGCTTCGATCCCGATCGCCAGCGCGGGGCCGACAAGATCGGCGAGCGCCTGATCGAGAAGATCCATACCGCGCTCGACGACGTGGCGCACCTCGACGAGGATCGCATCCTGCGCAGCCTCCTCGGCGCGATCCTCGCGACCCTGCGCACCAACTACTACCAGCCGGCGGAAGACGGAGAGCCGAAGAGTTACCTGTCCTTCAAGTTCGATCCGAAGAAGGTGCTCGAGCTGCCGGAGCCGAGACCCATGTTCGAGATCTTCGTGTACTCGCCGCGGGTCGAGGGCGTGCATCTGCGCGGCGGGCCGGTCGCCCGCGGCGGATTGCGCTGGTCGGACCGGCGCGAGGACTTCCGCACCGAGGTGCTGGGACTCGTGAAGGCGCAGATGGTGAAGAACGCCGTCATCGTTCCCGTGGGATCGAAGGGCGGCTTCGTGCCGAAGAGGCTACCGGCAAACGGCGATCGTGAGGCCATCCAGGCGGAGGGCATCGCCTGCTACAAGACTTTCATCAGTGGCATGCTGGATATCACCGACAACCTGGAAGCGGGAGCGGTGGTCCCGCCCCCGCGCGTGGTGCGTCACGACGACGACGACCCTTATCTCGTGGTGGCGGCCGACAAGGGCACGGCCACGTTCTCCGATATCGCCAACGGCTTGTCGAAGGACTACGGGTTCTGGCTCGGCGATGCTTTCGCCTCCGGCGGATCCCAGGGCTACGACCACAAGGTCATGGGCATCACGGCCCGCGGGGCGTGGGAGTCGGTGAAGCGGCATTTCCGTGAGCTCGGCCTGGATACCCAGACCACCGACTTCAGCGTTGTCGGCATCGGGGACATGTCCGGTGACGTTTTCGGCAATGGCATGTTGTTGTCCCGCCACATCAAGCTGGTGGGCGCGTTCAATCACCTGCATATCTTCCTCGACCCGGATCCGGATCCCGAGAAGAGCTACGAGGAGCGGGAACGCATGTTCGCGTTGCCCAGATCCACGTGGGAAGACTACGACGCCGGGCTCATATCGAAAGGCGGCGGAATCTTTCCCCGATCGGCGAAGTCGATCCCCATCTCCAACGAGGTGCGTGCGCTCCTGGACATCGACGCCACCAGCCTGCCGCCCAACGACCTCATCAAGGCGATGCTGCGCGCGCCGTCGGACCTCCTGTGGAACGGCGGCATCGGCACCTACGTGAAATCCACCGAGGAGCACAACGACGCCGCCGGCGATCGGAGCAACGACGGCGTGCGCGTCGACGCGACGGAGCTGCGTTGCCGGGTCGTGGGGGAGGGCGGGAATCTCGGCCTCACCCAGCTCGGCAGGATCGAGTTCGCCGCCAACGGCGGGCGCATCTATACCGACGCCATCGACAATTCGGCCGGTGTCGACAGCTCGGATCACGAGGTCAATATCAAGATTCTTCTCGCCGACGTGGTCGAGAACGGCGACATGACGGACAAGCAACGCAACACCCTGTTGGCCCAGATGACCGACGAGGTGGGCGAGCTCGTCCTGCGCAACAATTACGTCCAGACCCAGGCCGTGAGCATGGCCGTGTTCCAGGCGCCGGCGCTGCTCGAGGTGCACGCCCGGCTGATGCGCGCCCTGGAGCGGGACGGGGATCTCGTTCGCGAGGTGGAGTTCCTGCCCAACAAGGAAGAGATCGACGAGCGCCTCGCCACTGGTCACGGCCTGACGGCGCCGGAGCTCTCCGTGCTCCTGGCTTACGTCAAGATCCGGCTCTTCAAGCAGCTTCTCGAGTCCGAGCTCCCGGTCGATTGCCTGCAGGGTGAAGAGCTGCGGGACTACTTCCCGACGCCGCTCCGGGAGCGATTCGGCGATCTCATGCCGTCCCACCGTCTGGCCCCCGACATCATCAGCACCGAGCTCGCGAACGAGATCGTCAACCGGGTGGGGCTCACGTTCATTTTCCGCCTGCGCGAGGAGACCGGCGCCGCACCGGCAGACATCTCGAGGGCATACATGATCGCCCGCCAGGTATTCGATCTGCCGGATGTCTGGACCGAGATCGAGGGGCTGGACAACGTCGTCGCGGCGAAGATTCAGACCGAGATGCTCTTCGAGGGTCGCAAGCTGGTCGAGCGCGCGTCGCGCTGGCTGCTCCACAATCGCCCGCAACCTCTCGACACCGCCGGCAATATTGCCTATTTCACCGAGGGCGTCCGGGCCGTGGCCGCGGTGATTCCCGGGCTCGTCCCCGAGGTGGGGCGCCGGCAACTCGATGCGGACGTCGCCCGTCTCGACGAAGCTGGCGTGCCGGAGGCCCTCGCGCGCCGGGTCTCGGTGTACGGCGAGCTCGTGTCGGCACTCGACATCGTCGAGGTGGCCCGGGTGGAGCAGCTGTCCGTCGAGGACGTGTCCGAGGTGTACTTCGCCCTCGGCGAGAGCCTGGATCTGCACTGGATGCGGGATCAGATCATCGCGCTCCCGCGGGAGAACCGCTGGCAGGCGCTGGCGCGGGCCGCGCTCCGCGATGATCTGCAGACCCAGGAACGGCTCCTGACCCGGGACGTGCTGCGCCAGGCGTCGCCCAGCGCCGATGCGGGCTCACGAATCGCCGCGTGGTTGGGACAGAACGCCGCCGCGGTCGAGCGTTGCCGCCAGGTGCTGGCGGATCTGAAGGGCGGGGCGGGCACCGATTTCGCCATGCTGTCCGTCGCCATGCGCGACGTCCGCGCGATGCACAAGGACGAAGAGCCTCAGGCCGAG
>CBDTYP010000144.1:0-7613 GCA_965364645.1 uncultured Gammaproteobacteria bacterium
GGGAGGGAGCGCTGTGGCGCATCGTTCAGGAACACCCCACGAACCTGCTGGCTCCGGGCCGCGGCGATTGGGGCGCGCTCCTCCTCGCCGCCGCCGACAGGGCCGCGGCGAGCTGCGGGCAGGGCGATCTGGATCGCTGCACCTGGGGTGACGCCAACGGGGTGCGTATTCGCCACCCCCTGAGCCGGGCGCTGCCCGTGCTTTCGAGATGGCTGGACCTGCCGGTCGAAGCCCTGCCCGGGGATCTGCACATGCCGCGAGTGCAGGCGCCCTCCATGGGGGCGAGCATGCGCTTCGCCGTGGCCCCCGGCCGCGAATCCTCGGGGTACTTCCATATGCCGGGAGGGCAGAGCGGCCACCCCATGTCGCCCTTCTACGACGCCGGCCATCGTGCATGGGCCGAAGGCGAGGCGACGCCATTCCTGCCCGGTCCGGACCTGCACACCCTCACGCTGGAGCCCGGGAAGTGAGCGCGAAGACTCCCCCCGCGACGGTAATCGGCACCCAGTTGCCGACGAGATAGAGCACGCTGGCCGCGAACGCGGCCTCGCTGGAGACCCCGAAGGGCTGCAGCGCGAACACGAAGGCAGCCTGGAGCGCTCCCAGGTAGCCGGGCGCGTTCGGAAGGGCCACGGCGACGACGGTGGCCGCGAGCGCGACGACCGTGAGCGCCGGCCCGATGTGGATTCCCACCGCCGCCACGGACATCCACAGGCACACCCCCATCAGGGACCACTGGACGACGGAGTTGCCGACGAGCAGCAACATCCGCCGAAGAGATTGCACCGATGACAGCGCATGCAGCACGTCGGCAAGGAAGGTCTCGCCCCAGGACCGGACCGATGCCGGCAGCGGGCGGCTAAAGAACCGCCACAGACCGAACACGCGGTGGGGCGAGGCGAGCATCGCGTAGATGACTACCGCCATGATGCCGGCGAGCGCGCCCACCAGCCACACGCTTGTGCGCACCGCCTCGGGCGGATCGTCGATCCAGGGCACCGCCAGCAGGTACAGGACCAGTATGGCGGCGACGTCCAGGATGCGCTCCAGGACCTGGGACACGAGCACCGCGCTCATCCGTTGCCCATAGCGCCGCGCGAACCACATGCTGCGCACGAACTCACCGAGGTGAGCGGGCAGCACGTTGTTGGCGGCAAAGCCAATCATCAACGAGGGTGTTACCTGGCGGATCGAGTAGCGTCCGAGCGGCGTGAGGATCACCGACCATCGCCATGCCTTCATCCAGAAGAACAGCGTCAGCACGGCGAGGAAAGGCGCGGCGAAACGATAGTCGGCCGCGGCGAGCACTCCGCCCAGCACGTCCAGGTCGACGTCATGGAGCGCGTAGGCGAGCAACGCGGCCGTGACGGCGACTGCCAGGATCGTCGTGGACCACTTCTTCATGAGGCGGGTGTCGGGAGAGTCTTGTATTCGAAACGGAAACGGTGGCCTTAACTATAGTCCCTGGCCGAAAGGCGAAGTGCCGAACTGTCTACGTTCCGGCGCTACCGCTATGATGGTGCAATCCTCCGGGACAGCACAACGGGAGTCGTGACATGAGCGAAGATCTCGCCACCCTTCTGGAGCAGCGCTTCGGCGCCCCGGTGGACGTGCCACCGGAGCTCGCGGAGCTCGAAGAGCTCGTCCACGCGGCGGCCCATCGCAGTCACCGGGCGTTCACCGACGAGCCGGTGCCCCCGGCCTGGGTCGAGACCCTGCTGGCCTGTGCGCTGTCGGCGCCGGCGAAATCCGATCTCCAGCAGGTGAGCGTGGTGCGCGTGGAGGACGCCGACAAGCGCGCCGGCGTCGCCGCCCTCGTGCCGAGCCTCGAGTGGCTGCCGAGCGCGCCGCTGCTGCTGATCTTCTGCGGCGACAGCCGGCGCATCCGGCGCATCTGCGAGCTTCGCGGGCGTCCCTTCGCCAACGATCACCTGGATGCGATGTTCAACGCGAGCGTCGACGCGGCCCTGGTCATGATGAATTTCATCCGCGTCGCGCGGGCGGCCGGCCTGGGTTGCTGTCCCCTTAGCATGGTGCGCGATAGCGCCGCGGATCTGTCGGGGATGCTCGAGCTGCCGGCGGGCGTGTTCCCGGTCGCCGGCATGGCAGCCGGGTTCCCGGCGCGCCCGGCGGGCATCAGCCCGCGGCTCCCCCTGTCACTCACGGTGCACACCGATCGCTACGACGACAGCGGTCTCGAGGAGGAGTTGGACGCTTACGACGAACGCCGCAGCCGTGTCCAGCCGATCGCCGACGAGAAGCAGCGCGAACAGGATCGCTTCGGCGTGCAGGAGAGATACGGCTGGTCCGAGGACAAGGCCCGCCAGGTGTCTCGTCCGGCCCGGGCCGACTTCGGCCGCTACCTCCGCGACCAGGGCTTCCGGTTGGATTGATTTCCTGGCGGGTTATTCGTTCACGGTCTCGAGCCACGTGCATTCCGCGGCCACCGTCGGATCCACCTTCTCGTTGCCGATGCCGTTGACGATCAATCCGATGACACGCTCGTCATTCTCGTATGCCCCATGGGCCGCCATGGGGTTCACGAACTCGGTCAGGCCGAACACGTTTATCGGATCGACCACATTGACGTTTACGTTGACGATCTCGGGACATATCCGGGAGTCCATGTACTCGTGCTCGTAGTCGACGGGGATGGCGTAGCTCAGAGCGTCGTTGGGATCGCTGAAGGCAACAATCGACAGCTTGCCGAAGAAGCGGTGCTCGTACTCCGCCCCCTCGGGCTTACAGTACGCATCCAGCTGACCGACGATCGGCGCCGGCGACGCGCCCAGCTCGAGGAGTGGCAGCTGATTGGCGAGCATGTATACGCGGATCTGCTTGCTTTGCAGAACGTCGAGTAGCTCGCTGAGACTCTCTTTGTCGATCAGAATGCTTTCCGACTCGTTGATCCAATCGCGCACGTTGTCCGCCTCTGCCTGGAATGCGTCCGTGAGTATGCGGCTGCCGAGACTATGGGTGACGTAGACGTATTGGTCCTCGAGCATGTCGCGTGGATTGGCGAACTCGAATCCGTCGCAGGTGGGCGCACCGCTCGGTGGGAGATCGTCCCAGTCACTGACGGTCATCCAGCAGAGACCTTCGCCGACCGATCGAAGTATTCGCTCGTTGCTCTCCCCGAAGTAAGCCATGGGATCCGCCATCCGGTCGTTGAGAAAGACTTTGATGGCATGATTGACATCTCCGCGTCGGTACTCGTACTCGCCCGATGTATCGTAGGCCAGGGTGGCCTTCGCGGGGGCGGTGATCTCCGACCATGAGAGCTCGTAGAAGAGCATTTCCAGGGTGCCTTCGTCGTTCGTGTAGCGAAACACCCGCAGGTGTCCCAGTGGCTCGTCCCCGAAAGCGTCCGGCGCTCGCAGGCCGAGTTCCTTGATCTTCTCTTCCCGCTTGGTGAGCCCCAGGACTTTGCTCAGATTGCTCTGGAACCGCGCCGAGTAACCCGGCGGATGAGTGCCGATGCCGTGGATCATCATCACCTTGAGCGTCGGGGAACTGGACTCGCCGCCCAGTGCCGTCGGGCCCGAGAGCTGGAGGCGGTCCAGCCGCTCCGAGATACCCTGGAATGCGGGGCCCGTTATGTCGCAGGGCCGCGGCGGCTTCTCCTCGTCTTCGGCCACGAGGCCGCGGGTCACGCCTTCGGCGATACTGGCGCAGCCCTGGATGGCCGCCAGCGCGAGGGCGAGGAAGAGGAATCCCGCGAGCCGGTACAGGCGTCCAGCGTCCCTTGCGTCGTCCATTTGCTCTGCTCCCTAGCCTGCCGTCCGGGTCGCGTTCAGGGTATGCCGACCGCGTCCCCCAGAGTCGCTCCGATCTCCGCGTTGATGACGAGATCCGCGAGGCCGTCCAGATCCGTCGGCTCGCGGTTGATGATAACGAGGCGCGCGCCGTTCTGCTTGGCGAGAACGGGGAATCCGGCCGCCGGATATACGACCAGGGATGAGCCGATGGCGATGAAGAGATCGCAGCCGAGGGTCTCTGCCTGGGCCCGTTCCATGGCTGCCTGGGGCATCGACTGTCCGAAGGAGACGGTGGCCGTCTTCACCAGCCCGCCGCACTTCCGGCACAGAGGCAGGGTCTCGTCCCGCGCGAAGTCTTCGAGGATGGGCTCGAGCTCGTGGCGAATCCCGCACTCGAGGCAGGTCGCGTAGGTGCTGTTTCCGTGCAGCTCGATAACCCGGTCCTCGGCGATGCCGGACTGCTGATGCAGTCCATCGATGTTCTGGGTGATGACGCTGCCTACGCTGCGGCTCCGAACGAGCTCCGCGACGGCACGGTGCCCGCGGTTCGGCTCGGCATCCCGCATGTCTCGATGGGTGGCCATCTTGTGGCGCCAGTTCTCGCGCCGCTTCTCTTCCGACGCCACGAAGTCCTGAAATTGGACCGGAGTCGTCTTCGACCAGATCCCACCCGGGCTTCTGAAGTCCGGGATCCCGGACTCGGTGCTGATGCCCGCGCCGGTGAATACGACGCCGCGACGGCACTCGGCGAGCAACGACTCCAGGGATGTCATCGGCTTGGGTCCTTTCATGCTACGTCGGCGCATTCACCGAACTCGATCTGCACGGTGACGTGGGCGACGCCGAAACGTTCGAGACAGACGGAGTGAATGGCACGCAGCGCCTGCTGGCCGTCGGCGCCCTCGCACACCCGGGCGTGCAGTGTCATGACGAGCTTGCCGGAAGCCAGCGTCCAGACGTGCACATGGTGCACGTCGTCCACGTCGGCGACCGCTTCGACCAGCTCCGACTTCATCCGCGACACGTCGACCTCCGCCGGCGTCCCTTCCAGCAACACGTGGGTGGACTGACGCACGAGCATCCAGGCGCTGCGCAGGATGAGCAGTGCCACCAGCACCGACAGCAGCGGGTCGATAGGCGACCAGCCTGTAAAAATGATAACGACGGCCGCGACGATGGCAGCAAGCGATCCCAGGAGATCCCCCAGCACGTGCAGCAGGGCGCCGCGCACGTTGAGATTGTCCCGGTTGCCGGCGTGCAGGATGGCGAATGCGATCAGATTCACCGCGAGTCCCACGCACGCCACGGCGAGCATCAGCCCGCCGAGGATCTCCACCGGCTGATTGAGGCGCTGCACTGCCTCGAAGGCAATCCATGCGACGATGACAATCAGCACGACGCCGTTCAGAAACGCCGCGAGTATCTGAAACCGGTGATAGCCATAGGAGCGCTGGGGATCCGGCGGTCGCCGGGCCAGCCGGAACGCGATCCACGCGAACCCGAGCGCAGCGGTATCGGTGAGCATGTGGCCCGCGTCGGCGAGCAACGCGAGGGAGCCCGCGATCAGCCCGCCCGCCACCTCCACGACCATGAAGCCGCCCGTGAGCAGCATCGCGCGGAACACACGCATCTCGTCGTCGCGGCTGGCGGACGCTGCATTCGGGGGATGATGGCTGTGTGCGTGCACCTTCCTAAATTAGCATGCCGCTCCCTCAGCGGCACTCGGCCTGCCCCTCGCAGCGCTTCCTGGATAGAATCGACACACCATTCGCAGGAGCCGCTCAGCCGATGAAGATCAGCGACGCCAGGACCTTCGTTGTCGGAAATCCACCGCCCCACTTCGGAGGCCGCTACTGGATCTTCGTCAAGCTCACCAGCGATTCTGGCATCAGCGGCTACGGCGAGGCGTACTCCGTCCCCTTCCACCCGCGGGTCGTGGAGCAGATGATCGCGGACGTCTGCGACCGTCACGTCATCGGCAGCAATCCCTTCGAGATCGAGCGGCTCTGGCGCCGGATCTACTCCACTGGCTTCACCCAGCGGCCGGACACATCCGTCATGGGCATCCTGAGCGCCATCGAGACCGCATGCTGGGACATCGTCGGCAAGGAGCTCGGCAAGCCAGTGTACGCGCTGCTCGGGGGGCAGGTTCGCGAGCGGCTGCGTTCCTATACGTATCTCTACCCGAAGCCGGACGACGAGACCGATGTCTACCGAGATCCGGAGCTCGCGGCGAAGCGCGCCGTCGAGTATGCCGATATGGGCTTCACGGCCATCAAGTTCGATCCCGTCGGGCCCTACACGGCCTTCGATCCGCGGCAGCTCTCCCTGGAGGCACTGGAACGGTCGGAGACCTTCGTCCGCACACTGCGCGAGGCGGTGGGCACCCGCTGCGATCTCCTCTTCGGCACCCACGGACAGATGACGACGTCCAGCGCCATACGCCTTGCCCGTCGTCTCGAACCCTACGATCCATTGTGGTTCGAGGAGCCGGTGCCACCGGAGAATGCCGACGAGATGGCGCGGGTCGCACGCTCCACGCGCATACCGATCGCCACGGGAGAGAGACTCGCCACCAAGTACGAGTTCGCGCGCCTGCTCGGCGCCCAGGCGGCGTCCATCCTGCAGATGGCCCTGGGGCGGGTCGGCGGAATCCTCGAGGCCAAAAAGATCGCCGGTATGGCGGAGGCCCACTATGCGCAAATCGCGCCCCACCTCTACTGCGGCCCCATCGAGGGCGCGGCCAATATCCAGCTCGATACCTGCACGCCGAACTTCCTCATCCAGGAGAGCATCGAGACCTGGGGCGGCTTCCACGGCGAGATACTGAAGACCCCGGTTCGCTGGGAGGATGGCTACATCATCCCGTCCACGGAGCCGGGGATCGGTGTCGAGCTCGACGAGGCGGTGGCCGAACGCCACCCCTACACCGGGACGGAACTGCACCTGGACATGCAGATGGAGCCCGAGCAGTAGCGCTCAGCGGAGGGTCGGCGTGAGATCCGTCCAGCCCGAGTCGATGTCCTCGGCGACGTCAATGTCCCGCTCCTCGCGGATGGCGTCCCAGTCGAGAGTGGGCGTGTACTCTCCGGCCCGGAAGGCCCGCGCGAGCTCGGCGAGCCGCCCATCGTCCCGGCCCGGGAGCGGGCCGGGACACTGGTAGCGGGACGGGCCGACGCCCTCCGGGGGGCTGTTGCCGACCGCGTTGTAGGTCAGGAACAGGAGCGCGCGGCGCCGGTTGCCGAGATTCGGCATCGAGAGATGGATGGTGTCCCCGGAGAAGATGGCCATATCGCCGGCCGCCATCTCCAGTGGGCGACGCCCGCCCCGTTCCAGCAACGGCTGCACCAGCTCGTCGCGGATTCCATACCCCTCGTCGATACCGGTATGCTCCAGCAGTCCGCCCCGGTGAGAGCCGGGAACGACCTCCAGCGTGCCGTTGTCGACCCTGGAATCGTCGACGGCGATGGCGGCGGTGAGGGCGGCATCGCCGGGGAGCCCCTCCTTGGCCCACGCGGCCCGGTCCTGATGCGGGTCCCAGCCGCCGCGGCGCTCGGGCACGCTGTCACCCCATTTGATGTTGAGCCTGCCCTTCAGCAGGTAGACGTCGTCGCCAAGGAGCTCACGGACGAGGTTCACGAGCCGCCCGGTCCCGGCGAAGGCGGCCACCACGTCGTCCCCCTTGCCGAGATAGCCAAGGTTCGACGCCTCTCCGCCCCGTGAATCGATGGTGATGTCCTCCCGCTCCAGGAGCACATCCCGATCGCGGTCGATCAGCGCACTCAGGAGCGGGATCTCATCGGCGAAGAACCCTTCGCACAGCAGGTAGCCGTCCCTGCGATAGACGTCCCGCGC
>CBDTYP010000145.1:0-7591 GCA_965364645.1 uncultured Gammaproteobacteria bacterium
AAGTCGTCACCTACCGTGCGGGCTTTCCGCTGGAGAAGCTCGCCGAGGAGGCGCCCCATCTCGTGCTCCTTTCTCCGGGTCCCGGCAGACCGGAGGATTTCGGACTGAACGAGACCATCGCGGCGGCGCTCGCGGCGGAGCTGCCCATATTCGGTGTCTGCCTCGGCCTCCAGGGCATCGTCGAATACTTCGGTGGCGAGCTCGACATCCTGCCGAAGCCAATGCACGGCAAGCCTTCCATCGTTCAGGTCCGAGGCGGCAGCCTGCTCGACGGGCATCCGGACGCGTTCGACGCCGGGCGTTATCATTCCCTCATCGCCAGGCGGGACAAGCTGCCCGGGGAGCTCACGCTGACGGCGGAGACGCCGGAGGGCGTCGTCATGGGGGTAGAGCACGCGGAGCTGCCGGTGGCGGCGGTCCAGTTCCACCCCGAGTCGATCTTGAGCCTCGAGGACGAGATCGGGCACCGGCTGGTGGACAACGTCATGCGCAAGCTGGCGAGGTCGATATGAAGATCGCGGTCATGGGTTCAGGAGGAGTCGGCGGCTACTTCGGCGCGCGGCTCGCGGACGCGGGCAACGACGTGAGCTTCATCGCGCGCCGCGCGCACCTGGAAGCGATCCGGGACGAGGGGCTGCGGGTGAAGAGCTCTTTCGGCGATCTGCACGTGCGCTCGGCGAACGCGACGAGCGAGCCCGCGGACGTCGGGCCGGTGGACGTCGTCCTCTTCGCCACCAAGCTCTACGATACCGAGAGTGCGGGCGAGATGTGCAGACCATTCATCGGCGATGAAACGGTGGTGATCTCGCTCCTGAACGGTGTCGACAGCGAGGAGCAGCTGAGCCGCATACTCGGCGCCGAGCATGTCGCGGGCGGCGTCGCGCGCATCAGCGCGGAGATCGCGGCACCCGGCGTCGTTCATCATCACTCGAAGTTCGCGGATCTCGAGTTCGGCGAGATGGACGGGCGCGAGAGCGATCGCCTGCTTGCATTCCAGGAGGTAGCGAAGGCGGCGAACATCAAAGCGACGTTGCGCGATGACATCGAGTCGGCCATCTGGGAGAAGTTCATCCTGCTTGCGAGCTTCTCTGGGGTCACCACCCTCACCCGCCTTCCGGCCGGGCCGCTGCGGGACAATCCCGACACCTGGGAGCTGCTGACGGCAGCCGCCCGGGAGACCGACGCCGTCGCGCGCGCCCGGGGCGTGCGGCTCGCGGACGACACGGTCGAGACGATCATGGGGTATCTCGGCAAGATGCACGACACCATGAAGTCGTCGATGCTGATAGATCTCGAAAACGGCCGGCGCCTGGAGCTCGAGTGGCTGTCCGGCGCGGTCGCCCGGCTCGGAGGGGAGGCAGGCGTCGACACGCCGGTCCATCGCGTCATCCTGGCGGCGCTGAGTCCCTTCAAGATGGGTACTCCGGCGGCCTGAGGCCCCCCCGATCCGTTCACCCCGTCCATCCCGGGCGGCCGGGATTCCCGCTTTGTTGCATTGGCTCCCCGTTGGGCGAATAATCGATCTCCGTCGCGGCTCCTGAATCTGCGGCCGCAGCCATAAAAATCAGTCACATACCCGGGTTCCCGCCGGGATCAGTGGCGGAGGAGAGAGAAAAATGAACCGTGCACTTTCACGCCTGTTACTTGGCTTCATCCTGGCCGCAATCGCCGCCATCAACCCGGCCCTGGCGGGCAAGTCCAACGACACCCTCGTCTGGACCACCGACCGTGAGGTTGCGGTTGCCGATCCTTACTACAACAACACCCGCGAGCTGGTCGTGATAGGTCACACGGCCTGGGACGGGCTGCTGTTCCGTGACCTCGACACCGGCGAGTTCAAGCCCTTGCTCTCGACCGGCTACAAGTGGGTCGATAACGTCACTCTCGAGTTCGATCTCCGCGACGACGTCACCTTCCACGACGGATCGAGCTTCGATGCCGAGGACGTCGTCTACACGGTGAACCACATCTCCAACAAGGACAACGGCGTTCTCACATTCAAGAACGTGAGCTGGATGAAGAGCGCCGAGAAGCTGGGATCGCACAAAGTGCGCATTTACCTGCACAAGCCTTTCCCGGCCGCGCTCGCCTATCTCTCCAACGTCGTCTTCATGATGCCGAGCGGGCACTATGACAGCGCGCCGATGACGGCCGACGGCAAGAAGGATCACGGAGCGGTGAAGCCCAACGGCACGGGGCCCTACGTGATCACCGATCTGATCGCGGGCGACCGGATCAAAATGAAGAAGAACGACAACTACATGAAGAACGGACCCAAGGGTCAGCCGCAGATCGGCAATATAGTTTTCCGCACCATCACAGAAGGTAATACGCAGATCGCCGAGCTGTTGACCGGCGGCGTCGACTGGATGTGGGACGTGCCGAAAGATCAGGCCGATCGGCTTTCCGGCATGCCCGCAGTGCAGGTCACGAATGCCAAGACCATGCGTGTTTCCTATATGCAGTTCGACGTTCACGGTAAGAGCGGCCAGGACTTCTTCACCAAGAAGAAGGTTCGCGAGGCCGTTGCCCACGCGATAGACCGCGAGGCGATTGCCACCAATCTGGTAGGGCCCGCATCGGTGGTTATTCCATCGGCCTGTCATCCCGATCAGTTCGGCTGTGCCCAGGACGTGACGACCTGGAAGCACGATCCGGCCAGGGCGAAGGAGTTGCTGGCGGAAGCCGGCTATCCGAACGGCTTTACCTTCGATCTCTACGCCTACCGGCAACGTGAGTTCACAGAAGCCGCCATCGGCGATCTCGCCAAGGTGGGCATCAAAGCGAACCTCAAGTTCATGCAGTACAGGGCGCTGCGCGACCTGGTCTGGGGCACCAAGACCCCGGTCAACCACATGACCTGGGGATCCAACTCCATTCCGGACGCTTCGGCGATTACGAGCCACTTCTTCTCCGGCGGTCGCGACGATTTCGCGAAGGACGCCGAAGTCATAAAGTGGCTGGAGGCGGCGGATACTTCCACCGATCCGGCGGAACGCGAGGCGAACTACAAAAAGGCACTGGAACGGGTTTCCAGCGAATTGTACTGGCTGCCGATGTTCACGTATGCCAAGTACTACGCGTACGGGAAAGATCTGGATTTCACGCCGACGCCTGACGAGATTCCTCGCTTCTATACCGCGAAGTGGAAGTAGTTCCGGCTTGAACTGTTCCGGCCCGGTGACGTCACGAGACGTCGCCGGGCCGGATTCATTCTCCGGCAGGAATCGGCATGCTGCATTACGCACTGAAGCGCTTGGGCGTCGCCATCCTGGTCGCCCTGACCGTCTCAATGGTGACGTTCTCGCTCCTCCATCTTACGGGGGATCCCGCCATCGCCCTGGCCGGGGAGTCCGCGACACAGGTGGACATCGAAAACATCGCCCGTGTCTACGGTTATGACCGACCCTTCCTGGTGCAATACGCCGACTGGCTCGGCAACGCCCTAACCGGGGACTTCGGGCGGTCCCACTATCTGAAGACGGAAGTCGCCGGCGTCATATTCGATCGGCTGCCCACGACCATGATTCTGGGCGCGAGCGCGATTTCGTTCGCCTTCCTGCTGTCCATCCCGCTCGGCGTGCTCGCCGCCATCAAGCCGAATACCATATTCGATCGCCTCGCACTGACCCTCGCCGTCGTCGGCCAGGCTCTACCGAGCTTTTGGTTCGCGCTCATAATGATGTTCTGGCTCGGTATTCAGTGGCGACTGTTGCCAATCTCCGGCACGGAATCGTGGCAGAACTTCGTCATGCCGGCGATCGCGCTCGGCTATTACGTGACGCCGGCGATCATGCGCCTCACCCGTGCCGGCATGCTCGAGGTGCTCGCGTCGGACTACATTCGCACGGCCCGCGCCAAGGGCATCCGGCCGGGAACGATTCTCTTCAAGCACGCACTTCGTAACGCCATCATCCCGGTCGTCGCGCTGGCCGCCGTCCAGTTCGGCTTCATGCTCGGCGGCTCCATCGTCATCGAGACCATCTTTGCCATCAACGGGCTGGGATTCCTCGCATGGGAGTCCATTCAGCGCGCGGATCTGCCCATGATGCAGGCAATCGTGCTGGTACTGGCGTGCTTCTATATCGTGCTCACCTACCTCGCCGACATGTTGAATGCCTTCCTCGATCCGAGAATCCGGGTGTCTTGACATGGCGCCGCCGAACGGACCCAGCACCGCCGTCGCCGGTCTCCCCGTGGCAGGGCAGATCCTCGACCCCTCGCCGGCGGCGAAGCTGCGCCGCCGGGTCTTCGGACACGCGGGCGTCACGATCGGCGCCGGCGTACTGATCGTCATCATCGCCGTCGCCCTGCTGGCGCCTGTGCTCGCCCCCTTTGATCCCCTGGATCAGGATCTCACCCAACGTGTCATCCCGCCGGTCTGGCACGAGAAGGGATCCTGGGAGCATCCCCTCGGCACCGACCAGTTCGGCCGCGACTACCTTTCCCGCCTCATGTACGGCGCACGCATCTCGTTGCTCATCGGTTTCGTCGCGATGCTCATCTCTGGCATCATCGGCACCGCGCTCGGCGTAGCCGCCGGCTACTTCGGCGGCCGCGTAGACATGGTCGTGAACTTCATAATCACGACCCGGCTCTCGCTGCCGGTGATTCTCGTGGCACTCGCCGTCGTATCGATCATCGGCAACTCGCTCTGGATCGTCATCTGGGTTCTGGGGCTGCTCATCTGGGACCGTTTCGCCGTCGTCATGCGAAGCTCGGTGCAACAGGTGAGGGATCTCGACTACGTGGCGGCGGCCAAGGCGCTCGGGTGCTCGACCACCCGCATCATCCTCAGCGAGATCATGCCCAACATCGTCAACAATCTGATCGTCGTCGCGACGCTGGAGATGGCTCACGCCATCCTGCTCGAGGCCGCGCTGTCCTATCTCGGCCTCGGCGTACAGCCGCCGGCGCCGAGCTGGGGCCTGATGATCTCCGAGGGCAAGGGGATGATCTTCTTCGATCCCTGGCTCATCGGCATCCCCGGTACCGCGCTCTTCGCCATGGTGCTCGCGATCAACCTGCTCGGCGACGGTCTGCGCGACGTAACCGCGCCTGAGAATCGAAACTGAGCGGCCATGGAGACGATCCTCGAAGCCGACGGACTCACGGTGGACATCCCCGTTGCCGCCGGCATGCTGCACGCCGTTCGCGACGTGAGCTTCACGGTGCATCGTGGGGAGACTCTTTGCATCGTCGGTGAGTCCGGCTGCGGCAAATCCCTCACCTCGCTCGCCATCATGGGCCTCCTGCCGAGGAAGGCCATACGCACGGCGCGCACGTTGAGCTTCGAAGGCGTATCGCTCGACGACTTGAGCGAACGGCGCATGGGCGATCTGCGCGGCAACAGGATGGCCATGATCTTCCAGGAACCCATGACCTCGCTTAACCCCTCCTACACCATCGGCAACCAGCTGGAGGAGATGCTGAAGCGCCACCGCAAGGCATCCACCCGGGAAGCCCGCGAGCGCGCCATATTCCTCCTCGAGAAGGTCGGGATCACCTCCGCCGCGAGCCGCCTCGGCCAGTACCCGCACCAGCTCTCCGGCGGGCTCCGCCAGCGGGTCATGATCGCCATGACGCTGATGTGCGATCCGGATCTCCTGATCGCGGACGAGCCGACCACCGCGCTGGACGTCACGATCCAGGCGCAGATCCTGCTGCTGCTCGCGGATCTCCAGCGCGAGTTCAACATGGGTCTCATCCTCATCACCCACGATCTCGGTATCGTCGCCCGGGTAGCGGATCGCGTGGCGGTGATGTACGCGGGCCAGATCGTGGAGTCGGGAAGCGTCAAGCAGATCTTCGAGAACCCGACGCACCCCTATACCCAGGGACTGCTCGAGTGCATACCGATCCCGGGGAAGACTCCCCCGGGCGCGCATCTCGGATCGATCCCCGGCATCGTGCCCGCGCTCATCGGCGAGCAGCAGGGGTGCGGATTCGCCGATCGCTGCGGCTACGCCAATACTGACTGCGCCGAGCAAGCCATCGACTTTCGCGCCGCGCCGGATGCCGGCCACGTCTATCGCTGCGTGCTGAGCCCGGATCGCTCTGCCGCGAATCTCCACGCGGAGAGCACGACGTGAGCGAGGTCATCCTGGAGGCGCGGGACGTCTACAAGACCTTTCACATCAGCGCCGGCGCGTTTCGCGGCAAGCGGCCCCTGCACGCGGTCAACGGCGTCTCGCTCAAGGTGCACCGGGGCGAGGTCCTCGGCCTGGTGGGCGAGTCGGGCTGCGGCAAGACGACGCTCGCAAAGATGCTGCTGGGCCTGCTGGCTCCATCGAGCGGAGAGCTACTCATCGAGGGCGAGCCCGTCGGCGGCGCCCATCGCCTGCATACCGCGCGCCTGATCCAGCCTATTTTTCAGGACCCCTACTCCTCGCTCAATCCCCGCAAGTCCGTCGGCGCGATCATCACGCTGCCTCTCAAGGTCCAGGGCGACCCGAACCCCGAGACCTGGCGGGACCGCGTCGAGGACATACTCGAGCTCGTGGGACTTCCGAAACGGGTCTACGGCAACTATCCCAATCAGCTCTCCGGCGGGCAACGCCAGCGCGTCGCGGTCGCCCGCGCGCTCATCAATCGTCCCCAGGTGGTTGTCTGCGACGAGCCGACGTCCGCGCTGGATGTCTCCGTCCAGTCGCAGATCCTGAACCTTCTCCAGGACCTGCGCACGGAGCTCGGTCTCACCTACGTGGTCATCAGCCACAACCTCGCGGTCGTGGAACACATGGCAACGCGCATGGCCGTCATGTATCTCGGGCGGGTCGTCGAGGAAGGCGAGAGCCAGGGATTGTTCAAGAACCCCCAGCATCCCTACACCCGCGCCCTGCTCCAGTCGGTGCTCACCCCGGAGCCGGATCTCGGGATCCCCGACGCCCATCTCGGCGCCGTCTACCCGAATCCCGTCGACCCGCCATCCGGCTGCACCTTTCACCCACGCTGCGTCGACGTGATGCCCCGCTGCTCGGCCGAGGCGCCGTGCCCGATCTCGACCGGCACGGGCCACGTGGAGTGCCACCTCTACGACGCGGACGCGGCGGCATGAGCGCAACGGAGCACCGCCAGACCGTCATCGACCGCGCGCTGGCCGACTACGACGACGGCCACTACATGGAGGAGCTCCGCCGCCGGGTCGCGATCCCGACCGAGAGTCAGAACCCCGAGAGGCTGCCGGATCTGTACCTCTATCTGCGGGACGAGATCGGCCCGGCCTTCGAGAACATGGGCTACGACTGGCGCATATTCGACAATCCGTTCGAAGGCCAGGGGCCGGTGCTGCTGGCGGAGCGCATCGAAGGCGAGAACCTGCCGACCGTGCTCGGCTACGGTCACGGCGACGTCATCCGCGGCTACGAGGATCAGTGGCGCGAGGGACTCGGCCCCTGGGAAGTCGTCCAGGAAGAAGATCGCTTCTATGGCCGCGGCACCGCCGACAACAAGGCCCAGCACACGGTGCACATGCGCGCGCTCCAGTGCGTGCTCGGCGTGCGCGGCGCTCTGGGATTCAACTCGAAGTTCCTCGTGGAGACCGGCGAGGAGAACGGCTCCAAGGGTCTCGAGGAGATCGTGCGCGACAACC
>CBDTYP010000146.1:0-7527 GCA_965364645.1 uncultured Gammaproteobacteria bacterium
TGCAACGTCGTCTACTACGAGTATCTTATTGATGGGCATATCTTCTTCGTTTCCTAATGGTCAATCGAACGGCAAGCAAAGTCGACTTACACTCATATCAGCTCACCAACCTTTCAGATATGTATTCGTTCAGGACGACTCTCAGCTCCTCGGCGTCCACGGGCTTGGTCAGATAGCGATCGCAACCGGCCATTACACCCCGGACCTTGTTGAAAGGCGACGATTTCCCCGTCAGCATGACGATCGGGATTGAGCGTGTCATTTCATTTGATTTGATGAGCTTACAGACTTTGTAGCCGTCCATCTCCGGTAACACAACGTCGAGAAAGATTACGTCGTAGTTACCTTTCTCGATCAGATCGAGGGCCTCCTCGGCGTCCTCGGCAAGGTCGACGGCCATGTCGTTCAGCCGCAGACACAAATCCATCTGCGTGCGCACCGAAAGACTGTCATCCACCACTAGAGCCCTTCCGCTGACGCCGTTGTCGGCTGGTCCGGATTTCTCCAGAAGATTGCTGACGACGGCATGCGCCCCCGGCTCGTCGCTGCCACCGATGACGAGCTCTGGCACGTACTTGAGCTCCTTGACCGTGATCGCATCCAACGTCCTCAGCAGATGTGCCGACAGGCGTGTTCTCTTAAGCCGGTACTCCCGGCCATCGGACTCTTCCACCGGCTCGGCGAAATCGGCGCCGATCAGTATGGCCGGCTTGAGCGGTATGTCACCGTGCGCACCGCTCGCGTCGTACCAGCAGGCCAGGGCATCCGTGTCATCGGCGTCGACGACGGCGATGTCCATGCTCTCGAAGTCACCTCGCTCGATGACTCGATAGCTGCGGTCACGATAGCGATACAGCTTGCAGAGGCTCACCACGATCGTACGCAGCGCCGGATTCGCTCCGAACACTGTCAAGAGAAACTCTCTCGCCCCCCGCGCAATCTGGCCCATCTTTCTCAGAAGATTCCAGGGTGAGCAGCCAGATCAACAGCATAACTCACGACGTTCACCGACCAAAGGCCGGCTGCCCTCGCACCGCCACGCCTTCGTTGACCACGTCAACCAATCTCCTCTCCCCCGGCATCGTCCGAATCGACCCGGTGCCACTTGTCGGCCACGTCCAGGAGCGCGTGCTCCACGGCGTCCAGATCCGGGACGAAGGCCTGCCCGCCCTCCACCTGCAGATCCGCCGCGACGAAGGGGCGTGTGCCGTTCACCGATGTTTCCGGGGTTACCGTGCTGTTGTTCGCCAGAATCTGATGGGGGATACCCTGCACGAGTACGGCGTAGTTCTCGAGCTGCTCGCTGGCCGTCAGGGCGTTGATGACCACGATCTTGGAGCGTGCTCCCGCCTCGAGCCGCGTGCCGCCGAGCGCCGCCTCCATGCAGACGACGGGCAGCAGGCCGCCGCGCCAGGTCAGGCAGCCGAGCAGCCAGCCGGGAGCGTCGGGAACGGGCGCGATGGACTCCGCCGCGAATACCTCCGCCACCACGGCATTGGGGACGAGCAGTTGCTCGCCTACCAGGGGCAGCGCGAGACAGCGTATCGTTTCTTCTTCCTGCTCCACCTCAAGCTCTCCCGAGCAGCGAATTGATGTTCTCCAACAACTCGCTCTCGTGATATGGCTTACCGAGGTAGCGATTGACGCCAATCTGCGCGGCGTGATCGCTGTGCTTCTTTCCGGTGCGCGACGTGATCATGATGATCGGCAGATCCTTCAGATCGTCGTCCTTGCGGATGGTGGCGGCCAGCTCGAATCCGTCCATGCGCGGCATCTCGATGTCGAGCAGCATCAGATCGGGACGCTTCTCCTGCAACATGGCGAGCGCCTCGACGCCGTCCTTCGCAGTGAACACCTCGATCCCGTTGCGATTCAGCAGGCGTTGGGTGACCTGACGTACGGTGATGGAATCGTCCACCACCATCACGGTGGCGGCATCGTCGGCGGACACCGACGGCTGACCGAAAGTGCTCGGGTCCCGCGCGACGCCGTGCAGGGAGGCGGCCCGGCGCATGACCGCCGGCACGTCGAGGATCATCGCGACGCGACCGTCGCCGAGGACGGTCGCGCCACTCAACCACTGGATGCCCGACAGCTGCGGGCCGAGGGGCTTGACGACGATCTCGTGGCGGCCGGTGAGGTTCTCGACGAGAAACGCCATGCGATGCTCCCCCGCGTGCACGAGCACGATGGGGTAGGGCTGGCGGGACTCTTCATAGTTTGGTTCACCGAACTCGAGCATGGTGCCGAGGTGTGCAAACCGGTAGCGGGATCCGGCGTACTCGAAAGACGGCGCCTGCTCGGTCTCCAGCCGGCGCAGATTCTCACCCGATACACGCACGACGCCGGCCACGTTGGAGATCGGCAGCGCGAAATTCTCGTCATCCACCATCACCAGCAGTGCCTGATTGACCGCGAGCGTGAACGGCAGCCGAATAGTGAACATGCAGCCCTGCCCGGGCCGCGACGTGATATCGAGAGTGCCGCCGAACTGCTTGATATCGGCGTTGACCACATCGAGACCTACACCCCGTCCGGAGATCTGCGTCACCTCCTGCATGGTGCTGAAGCCCGGCTCGAGGATCAGCTGAAAGAGCTCCTCGTCGGTAAGCTTCGCACCGGCGGCGACCATGTGCTTCTGCACCGCCATCTGATAGATGGCGTTCTGATCGAGGCCGTTGCCGTCGTCCGAGATCTTTATGACGACCTCGGGGCCGGAACGCGAGACCACGATGCGCAGCGAGCCGATCTCGCGCTTGCCCGCCTGCTTGCGCTTCTCGGGCGACTCGATGCCATGGTCCACGGCGTTGCGCAGCAGATGCTCCAGCGACGGCGTGATGCGCTCCAGGATTGTGCGGTCGAGGCGGATGTCCTGGCCTTCCACTTCCAGCTCCACGCGCTTGTCGAGCTCGGTCATGGTGCGGCGTACGAGGCGCCGGAATCGCTGCACCTGCTCTGAGAAGGGCAGCAGACGCGTGCGCATCAATCCCTGCTGCAGATCCTTGCTGACCCGCGACTGCTCCGCGAGGATGTCGTCGGATTCACGCGCGATACCCCCGAGGATTTCCCGGATGCTGCGTAGATCGGAGACGCTCTCCAGCAGCGATCGGGAGAGCTGCTGCAGCTTCGAGTAACGGTCCAGCTCGAGGGAGTCGAACTCGCGCTTCGCGTCCGCATCGACGGCCTGGTCGACAGCCCGGTCGACAGCTTGGTCCTTGCGGTATTGCACCTGCGCTTCGGTTTCGATCTCGAGGCGCCGCAGCTGGTCGCGGAGCCGGGTGATGGTCTGATCCATCTCCTCGAGGTTGTACTTGAAGGAACCGACCTGCTGACCGAAGCGCGACTGAGAGATGGTGAGCTCGCCGGCGTAGTCGGACAGGTTGTCCATGAACGACGACGAGATCTGTATGCGTTCACCCTTCTCCAGCGCGACGAGTCGGCCGTTGCCCCCCGTGGCCGACGCGCTGGAAGCCACCGCGCCGCCGCGGGTGACCTCCGCGAGGCCGGAGGTGATGGACGCCTCGCCCTGGACGGGCTCGGCGGGGCCGGCACCGGAGACCCCGGGACAGACGAGGTCGTCCATCCTCGTGATCAGATCTTCCACCGAGGCAGGGTCGTGCTTGTCCCGGGCGGACTTCAGCAGTACCTCGAGACGGTCGTGGCAGTCCTCGATGAGATCGAGGAGCGTCTCCGAGGGCGGCAGGTGCTCGTCGGCCACCATCATCAGGACCGACTCCATGGCATGGCTCAGGTCGCCGACGGCGGTGAGTCCAGCCGTGAGCGCCCCGCCCTTCAGGGTATGCAGCTCACGCTGCAGCTCGGTAACGAAGCGGGGATCGTAGGTCGACTCGCGCCAGTGCTCGACGATAGCCTCGCTCAGCTCGAGGATGCGCTCCGCCTCACCGATGAATATGCGCCTCGTATCGTCGGACTCGCCGGGCACCACCTGGCCCTCGTCGGACACCGTGACCCGCCCCGGCTCCTCTGCGGGCGCCTGAGCCGCATCCGCGGCCGCCTCGAAGGCGGCCGCACCGGGCTGTGGGGTGAGCAGCTCGCGGGCGCGTTCGGCGTAAGTGTCCACGTCCAGCTCGACGGGCTCGCCGGCGGCCAGGGCGTCGATGAGCGACGGCAGGCGCTCGTTCGCCTCGGTAACGAAGTCCAGGATGCCGCGGGTCACGGGGCAGATGCCTTCGATGACCCGATTCAGCAGATTCTCCACCGCCCAGGCGAACTCGCCGATCTCGACGGCACCCACCAGCCGTCCGCTGCCCTTCAGCGTGTGAAAGGAGCGGCGCACGGTGATGAGCGCGTCCCGATCACCGGGATCGGCATTCCAGCGGATGAGGCAATCCTTGAGGACCTGGATGACCTCCCGGGCCTCCTCGATGAACACCTGCAGGATGTCGTCGTCGACCTCCTCGGCCACGACCGGCTGGGCCTCGGCCACGGGCTCCCCGATGCCGCTCGCCGCCATGTCGTCCCGCGCCTGATCGATGGAGCGCTCCAGCGAACGGATGCAGTCTTCGGTGAACTCCAACAGTGCGTGATCGTTGGGCTGCAGGCCGACGACCGACTCGAGATAGTACTCGAGGCCCACCAGTGCATCGGCGAGCGCATCGAGGGTCCCGTGCCGGGGCGCGAACTCGCGGCCCGAGAGCAGCGAAGAGGCGCACCGTCCCCAGTCCCTGAGCAGATCCGCGGCACGCTCCAGGGAGAGCATGCGCAGGCTCCCCTCGACCACGCTCACGTGACGGGAGATGTCGTCGAGGAGATTCGTTTCCTGGGGTTCGCGCAGGTACTCGCCGATGATGTGCTTGATGGCGGCGAGCTCCGTGGTGGCCTCGCCGACAACCGCTGTCACCAGGCGCAGGTACTCGATGCTGTTCAGCTCGGTGTCGCCGGAGCGGGCGCTCACCGGTTCGCCGTCCTTCTCCTCGCCAGCGTCGAGTCCGTGCTCGGCGATGTTGTCGAGCGTCGCATCCACCCGCAGGAGATCTCCCGCGATCTCCATGAGCGCCGCCTCGGTGAGCCCGCCGGGCGATTCGGCGAAGCCGCGCAGCTGCTCGACGTGGGATGCCACCAGCTTGCGGCTGCGCCCGAAGTTCAGGAGCCCGAGGGTGTCCGCGACACGACGAAGCTTGTCCGCTACCGGTGCGAGGTCCATGGCTTCGCCCTGGCCACTCTCACCTTGGCCACCTTGGCGCACGTGACTGTCCAGCGCCGTCTTGACGGCGTTGAGATCCTCCCGGATGCCCGCCGCGACGACCTTGAGTGACTCGAGATTCGGGCCGGTGAGGATACGTTCCGCACGCTCGGTCGCGGCTTCGCCTACGAACAGCTCGTCGAGCCGATAGGCGTCGCGAATCGTCGATACCCGCGCGGAATCCGACGTCGACCGGGCCAGGTAGTAGAGAAGGTTCTTCATGAGATCCGCGGGGGCCGCCCGGGACATCGCCGCGGGGCCGTCTCGAGATACGGATTTCAGCTGCTGATCCAGCAGGCCGAGCAGGCGGCGCACGGAAACGCTCGCGTCCAGTCCTCCGTCGCGCAGCGCCTCGATGACGCCCGCGGCGATCCACCACAGGCGGACGCTGGGAGTGCCGCCGCAGAGCTTCTCGCAGCGTGCGACGACCGCCTGCATGAGCGACAGCCCGGTCTCATCCACCGTGCCCTGGTACCAGTCCAGCAGACCCTTCTGGTAGTACGCGCGCAGGCGCCGCGCGATCTCGCGCAGCTGGTCCCCGTCGAGATCGTGGGTCTTCTCGGGAAGCGGGAAATCGACTTCGAGATCCGGCGCGAACAGCGCGTTCTCCGACAACAGGGGCTCGCCGCGCACACAGCGGAGATCGTTCAGCAACGGCATGAAGATGGTCGGCGTGTCCTGATGACCGGCGCGCAGGTAGTTCAGGTACTCGCCGAGCTGCAGGATGCTGCGCAGGAGGAGCTCGCACATCTCCTCGTTGGCGTCGCCGGTTTCCGCGCGCTGCAGAATCCGGCACAGGCTCTCCATCTCTTCCAGCAGAAGACACGCGCCGTAGTACTCCAACATCTCGAGCACGCCGTGCACGCTGTGCAGCGCGTCGGCACAACTCTGGACATGGTGTGAGGAGTGGGAGTCTTCGGAGAACCTCTCCAACGCGGTGCGGGCCTGCGTCAGCGTGTCCTCGATATCACCCTGCACCCATTGGAGTGTGGCGTGGTCCATATTCGATTGCTGTTACGAGCTTCTTTCTGGAGTCGGTCCTGGTAATGGGTTGAAGTGGGGTCAGTTCCGCTGACGGGGAGCGGGACGGAGCGTGCGGACATTTTGAGTCTGCTCCTCGGCTTGCGCGCGCTCCTCGGCGCGGGGCTCCCGTTCGGGGGCAGCGCCGGTGTGCAGGCCGACGACGTTCGGATCGAACGAGTCCGGCAGCCGGAATCCCGCCACCGACGTCTTGAGGGCCTCGGCAAGGTCGGCGAGATTGCCGACGGACTTCGCCGTCATGTTGGCCCCGGCGCGGGTCTGGGTGGTGATGGTGCGGATCGCGGACATGGTCTTCGCGATCGCGCCCGCCCGTTCAGCCTGCTCCCGGGAGGTCGTGGAGATAGATTCGATGAGGGTCGCAAGGCTCCGGGACACCGTCTCTATCTCGCCGAGCGACGTGCCGGCGCCCTGGGCGAGCAGCGCGCCGGAGACGACACCCGTCGTGCTTCGCTCCATGGACTGAATGGCTTCGATGGCGTCCGCCTGAATGGTCTTGACCAGGCTCTCGATGCGCTTCGTCGTTTGACTCGCGCGCTCGGCCAGGCGCTGCACCTCGTCGGCGACCACGGCGAAGCCGCGGCCGGATTCCCCGGCCATGGAGGCCTGGATGGCGGCGTTCAACGCGAGCACGTTGGTTTGATCGGCGATGTCGTCGATGAGACCGACCATCGAACCGATCTCCTGGGAGCTCTCGCCGAGGCGTTTCAGCCGCTTCGCCGTGTCCTGGATCGTGAGGCGGATGTCGTCGAGGCCGTCGATTGTCTGGCGAACCTCATAGGCCCCCTTGTTCGCGATCGTGACCGAGCGTTTCGCCACTTCACTGGACTCCGATGCATCCGCGGAGACTCGCTCGATGGAATCGGCCATGTCCTGGATGGTGGACGCCGCGCGGATGATTTCCGCGTTCTGACGGTCGCTTGCGACACTGACCTGCACCGCGCGGGTGCGCGAGGTCTGCGCGCCCTCGGCGACCGCCCCCGCCGTGTTGTCGATGCGCGCGACCAGGTGTCGAAGCGCATCGATTGCATAGTTGAACGCATCCGCAATAGCGCCGGTGATGTCCTCGGTAACCGATGCGTACGCGGTGAGATCCCCCTCGGCGAGATCACTCATCTCGTCCAACAGCTTGAGAATGGAATCCTGGTTGCGCCGGTTACGCTCGCGGCTCTCCTGCTCGCGGCGTCTGACCTCCTCGGTGTGAGCGTGGGCATCGCGGATGAGTTGAATGCCGAGTATCAGAAGACAGGACAGCGCGAGGACGCCGAAGACGATGACCGCGGTCG
>CBDTYP010000147.1:0-7459 GCA_965364645.1 uncultured Gammaproteobacteria bacterium
ATGCCGCGGATGCCGTATTTTGGGGGTGTGGACGGATTTTCGTCTATGTTTAGCTTTGCAACCTGCAGTTTTCCCGCGTATTCTTCGGCGATCTCGCCCAGAATCGGCGCAATGACCTTACACGGACCACACCATTCAGCCCAATAGTCCACCAGCACCGGTTGCTCTGCTTTGAGCACGTCGTCTTCAAAACTTTCATCCGTGATGTGGACAATCTTATCGCTCATAAGGAGCCTCTCCGGGTGCTGATGCGCGCCATTTGAGCCGAATCGCCGATGTATTGCAACCCGCCAAACACTCGATATTTTCCTCTCGATTGCAGTGGACTGCGACGGCGATACGGATCGGTTTCGACCGCGTTCGTCATAAAGGCCGGTAAGTCAGACACTTATTTGGCGTTCATTGGAAAAAGGGTGATTGGGTAAAAAAACTCGTCCTTCCGCATCCGGTCGTGCGACTGCATACCGGCACATTCAGTTGGACATCTATTGATATTCGGGCAGCGCGACACCATTTCAAGGTCTCGACATTCGATGAGACCGCGACCGCGCCCCGCTAACAGTTAGCAAAGAAACAGATACATATGAGTGAACATCTACTGACAACGACAACCTTCTCGAGTCTCGAGCTTCCTCCGGAACTCCTTCGCGGAACCGAGGATGCGGGCTTCGAGTTCTGCACACGGATTCAAGCGGAGGCACTGCCCCTCGCTCTCGAGGGCCACGATGTCGAGGGCAAGGCCCAGACGGGTACCGGAAAGTCGGCCGCGTTCTTACTCGCGACCATGAATTACCTGCTCCGCCACCCGCCCCGCAAAGACCACAAGGAGGGTGACCCGCGGGCCCTCATCTTCGCGCCGACCCGTGAGCTCGCCGTGCAGATCCACAAAGATGCCGTGGTTCTCGGCAAGCACACAGGCCTTCGTATCGGTGTCGTCTTCGGCGGCACGGGTTACGAGCAGCAACGGGAGATGCTCCATGCCGGGCTCGACATCCTCATCGGCACCCCGGGACGCGCCATCGACTACCTGAAGCAGCGGGTATACAGCCTCAATGGTATCCAGGTGGCGGTGATGGATGAGGCGGATCGCATGTTCGACCTCGGCTTCATCAAGGACATCCGTTACGTGTTGCGGCGCATGCCGCCACCGGAAGAACGCCTGAACCTGCTGTTCTCGGCCACGCTCTCGGCGCGGGTCTCGGAGCTCGCCTACGAGCACATGAACTCACCCACGGTCATCAACGCCAATCCCGATGAGATGACCGTCTCGAAGGTGAGCCAGGTTCTCTATCATGTCTCGAACGACGAGAAAATCCCGCTGCTTATCGGCATCCTGCAGGGAATCGAGCCGACCCGCACCATGGTGTTCGTCAATACCAAGCGCGCGGCGGAGAAGGTCGAGGCCTACCTCGAGGGCAATGGCATTCACGCGGGCCTGCTGACCGGCGATGTGCCGCAACGCAAGCGCCTCTCGCTGCTGGAGAAGTTCACGAGCGGCAAGGTGCCGGTCCTGGTAGCGACGGATGTCGCCTCCCGGGGACTGCACATTCCTGATGTGAGTCACGTCGTGAACTTCGATCTCCCCCAGGACGCGGAAGACTACGTGCACCGTGTCGGGCGTACTGCGCGCGCGGGCGCCAGCGGCGACGCAGTCAGCTTCGCCTGCGAGAGCTACGTCTACTCGCTGATGGATATCGAGGAGTTCATCGGCGACAAGATCCCCACCGAGGCCATCACCGAAGGGCTGCTCGTCGAGCCGAAGCCGCCCGCGCGGCGGGAGCGCCGCCGCAGTGGCCCGCCTCCGCGTTCCGGCGGCCGCGGCCGTGGCGCTCCGAGACGCGCCCACTCGCGATAACGCAGGTTACAGGATCTGTTCCAGCCAGATGCGGATGTCCCGGATCTCTTCCGGGCATACCGAGTGGGGCATGGGGTAGGTGTGGCACTGTGGCCGGTAACCGAGGGATGTGAGCACCTGGCGTGAGTGCTCCGAGAGCGCGAGCGGAATCACCGGGTCCTGGCTGCCGTGGGCGAGAAAGATGGGGACGTCTCCGTTAGCATCCCGTCGCTCCTCCGCCGCCGATTGCTCCAACGGCAGGTAGGTCGAGAGCGCCATGATGCCCGCGAGGGGCTTGTCGTAGCGCAGGCCCGTGTGCAGCGCGATGGCACCGCCCTGGGAAAATCCCGCCAGCAGGATGCGCGTCGACGCGAGACCCTTCTCGAGCTCCCCTTCGATGAGTCCTTCGAGTATCCCGGCCGAGCCGCGCACGCCGTCCTCGTCGGCGCGGTTGGAGAGATCCGTATCCGAGATGTCGTACCAGGCGCGCATGACCATGCCGCCGTTGATCGTGACCGGGATCTTCGGCGCGTGGGGGAACACGTAACGGACGTCTCGGGTGACGCTCTCGCCCAGCTCGGCGACGATGGGCTCGAAGTCGTGACCGTCGGCGCCGAGGCCATGCAGCCAGATGACGCTGGCGGTGGCGTTCTGCGGCGGTTCGATGATGAGTGGTGCGTCGTCGTCCACGATGGATGGCCCAGCCCGCTGAAAGTGCGCCGCGGCAGTGTACGCGACGGGAGGGACAGATCAAGGACCGGGGGCTGCTATACTCCCGGACCGTCGGGAGGAAGCGTCAGTGAGCACCCCATGTCATCGCCGATCGTTTCTGAGCGCCGTGCTCGCGGTGGCGGTGAGCGGCATCGGCACGGCCTGCGGTGTCAAGGGACCGCTCTATCTACCGGAGGAGTCGGAGGAGGAGAAGAAGAAGAAGGACGAGGAGAAGACCTCCCTGCGAGACTCCGTGAATCCGGCGCCTAAGCTGGGCTGACTCCGCGGCCCGCCGCATCGAATCGAATCCACATTCTTCGCGATCCATCCGCATCCCTTCGAGCAGTCCCGTGCAAGATTTTCACTTTCGAGACAACCGTCTGTTCGCCGAGCAGGTGCCGCTGGCAGCCATCGCCGAACGCCACGGCACGCCCACCTATGTGTACTCGCGGGCAGCCCTGGAGGGTCGTTGGCGCGCTTTCGACGACGCGCTCGCCGGCGTTCCCCATCGTATCTGCTACTCGGTCAAGGCGAACTCCAACCTCGGTGTGCTGGATGTCCTCGCGCGCCTCGGCTCTGGATTCGACATCGTCTCCGTCGGCGAGCTCGAGCGCGTGCTGGCGGCGGGCGGTGACGCGGCGAAAGTGGTGTTCTCCGGCGTCGGTAAGCGCGAGGCGGAGATGCGCCGCGCATTGGAAGTCGGCGTCCACTGCTTCAACATCGAATCCGATGGTGAGCTCGAGCGGCTCGCGGGTGTCGCCTCGAGTCTCGGCGCTGTCGCCCCCATCTCGGTGCGCGTGAATCCGGACGTCGACGCCGACACCCACCCCTACATCGCTACCGGTCTCAAGGAGAACAAGTTCGGTGTGCCCATCGGCGATGCGCCCGCGCTGCTCGCGAAGGCGGCGGGGCTCGGCGGCATCGCGATCAAGGGCGTCGATTTCCACATCGGTTCCCAGCTGACCTCTCTCGAGCCGTTCATCGATGCCCTCGACCGTGCGCTCGCCCTCATCGACACCCTGGCCGACTCGGGCATCGCCGTCTCCCACCTCAACGTGGGCGGCGGGCTTGGGGTGCGCTATGGCGAGGAGACGCCGCCGTCCGCGTCCGACTACGGCGCCGCCATCGCCGCGCGCATCGCGGGACGGGAGCTCGAGCTGCTGGTGGAGCCGGGGCGCTCCATCGCGGCGGAGTCCGGCATGCTGCTCGCGAGGGTCGAGTACCTGAAGCTCGGCGGCGAGCGCAATTTCGCCGTGGTGGACGCGGCCATGAACGATCTGCTGCGCCCCGCGCTCTACGGCGCCTGGCAGGAGATACTGCCCGTCGAGGGCGGCGACGGCCCGGACTCAGGCCAGGACGCGCCCCTTTTCGACGTGGTCGGCCCGGTATGCGAATCCGCGGACTTTCTCGGCAAGGATCGCCGCCTCGCGATCGGGGCCGGCGATCTCATCGCGGTCGCCTCCGCCGGCGCCTATGGGTTCGTGATGAGCTCAAACTACAATACCCGTCCCCGCGCGGCCGAGGTGATGGTGGACGGCGACGCCGTGCACCTCGTGCGGGCCCGCGAGCAGGTCGAGGACCTCTACGCGGGAGAGTCCCGGCTCCCGGACTGACCCGCCCCGGGGCCTGAGATCCGGCCCCGCAGGATGTAAGATGCCGCCCAAGGCCGCCACCCACCCGAGCAGACCCTCATGCTGACACACGCGACCCTCGACGACCCGGCAACGACCGCGAGCACCGCTGAAGCGCCCGCGAAGGCGGTCGCACTGATCTCCGGCGGCCTCGACTCCATGCTCGCGGCACGGGCCGTGATGGAGCAGGGCGTCCACGTGGAAGGCCTCAACTTCTTCACCGGCTTCTGCGTCGAGGGCCACACACACGCCATCCGCAACAAGGACCGCGACCGCCCGAAGCGAAACAACGCGCTCTGGGTGGCGGAGCAGCTCGGGATTCGGCTCCACTTCGTCGACGTGGTGGAGGAGTACAAGGACATCGTTATCAATCCCCGCCACGGATACGGCGCGAACCTCAATCCTTGTCTCGACTGCAAGTCGTTCATGGTGGGCCGGGCCCGCGAGTGGATGCAGGCACATGGGTTCGACTTCGTCATCACGGGCGAGGTCATCGGGCAGCGGCCCATGTCCCAGCGCAAGGACACCATGCCGGTGATCGCCCGGGAATCGGGCGCGGAGGATCGGCTCCTGAGACCGCTGTGTGCAAAGCACCTCCCTGAGACGCTCCCGGAGCGCGAGGGCTGGGTCAAGCGGGATCAGCTCTTCGACTTCCACGGCCGCTCTCGCAAGCCGCAGATGGCGCTCGCCGCCCGCTTCGGATTCAGCGACTACGCGCAGCCCGCCGGCGGCTGCTGTTTCCTCACTAACCGGCAATACACGGTGAAGCTCAAGGACCTGTGGGCGTCCCGCGGCGCCCGCGACTACGAGCTCGACGACATCATGCTGCTCAAGGTCGGCCGCCACCTGCGCCCGCGCCCGCACTTCAAGCTCATCATCGCTCGCGAGGACGGCGAGAATCAGTTTCTCTCCGGGTATCGGCGCCAGTTCACGCACATGCGCATCATGAGTCACGGTGGACCGTTGACGTTGATCGACGGCGAAGCTGACGAGGACGATCTGCTGCTGGCCGCCCGCATCACCGCGCGTTACAGCCAGGGCCGCGAGGCGGACCACGTCGACGTCGAGGTCACGGTGCGCGGCGGCGAGCCGCGGATGCTGCGTGTCGTGCCCCTCGGAGCCGACGACGTCCCCGCCGACTGGCACGTCTGACGGGCACCGGCTACCGGAAAGGGATCTTGGGAGACAAGCACACTCTGGATGCGCGACGGTTGCTGTGTCCGATGCCGGTGATTCGGGCGCAGGACAAGGTCTCGCAGCTCGCCCCCGGTGACGTTCTCGAGGTGCTGTGCACCGATCCGGGCACCCGCAGCGACATCCCCGCGTGGTGCCGCATTAACGGCCACCAGGTGCTCGATATCGCCGAGAGCGACGGCGAGCTCGTGATTACCCTCGAGGTCGGCGCGCGCAGCGCGCCCGGTACCCCCTATGACTGAGGCAGCCGGGACGGCACCGCTCAAGGAGCGCTATCTGGTGGTGCGCCGCGTGACCCTGGTGGGCTCCGCGGTGGACCTCTCCCTCGGCATCATCAAGATCGCCGGCGGCTGGCTGAGTCATTCTCAGGCACTGATCGCCGATGGTGTGCACTCACTATCGGATCTGGCCACCGACGTGCTCGTGCTCTACGCCGCCAAGCACGCCCACGCCGAGGCCGACGAGGATCATCCCTACGGCCACGCCCGCATCGAGACCGCCGCCACCGTCGCGCTCGGCGTCGCGCTGGTCTTGATCGGCATCGGCATCATCTGGGACAGCGTGAACCGGTTGTTGTCGCCGGAGGCGCTGACGGTGCCCGAGTCCTGGGCCATCGCCGTGGCAGGCGTATCCGTCGTCGCCAAGGAAGCGGTGTATCACTACAGCATGGGTTACGCGCGAAAGCTCGGTTCGGATCTGTTGCGCGCCAATGCATGGCACTCGCGCAGCGACGCGATCTCCTCGCTGGTGGTCATCGTCGGGGTGGCGGGCGCGTTGATGGGGCTCACCTACCTCGACGTCGCGGCCGCCGTGGTGGTGGCTCTCATGGTCGGCAAGATCGGCTTCGACGTCGCCAGGACGAGCATGAGCGAGCTCATCGATACCGGTCTCGAGCCGGAGGAGCTCGACAACATCCGCGACACCATCCAGTCGGTGCATGGCGTCGAGAGCCTGCACCTGCTGCGCACCCGGCGCATGGCCGGCCGGGTGCTGGTGGACGTGCATCTCATCCTGAGCGACCCGCGGGTCAGCGTCTCCGAGGGACACCAGATCAGCGAGACCGTGCGCGGGGTGCTCATGGGGCGCTTCGAGAATATTGCCGACGTCACCGTGCACATCGACCCTGAGGACGACGAGCACGCGGCGCCGGGCATGCATCTCGGCCTGCGCGACGCGGTGCAGGAGAAGCTCCAGGCCTGCTGGGGGCATCTGCCGGCGTCGCGGCAGATCCGCCGGGTGAGCCTCCACTACCTCAATGGCCGGATCCACGTGGAGGTGGAGCTGCCCCTGGCCCTGGGGGCGGATCCCGAGCAGGCGGCACGCAATTCCGCGGAATTCTCGGCCGCCGTGCGTGACGAGTCCGATGTGGCCGATGTCCGGGTATTCTACTCTTGAATGCACCAGATTAGTGCGTTATTTCCGTACCCGCACTAATCTGGTGCATCCCTGACGAGACCCGAGAGGCGTAACCCCAGGATTCCCCTGCCCGTTGCCGTGTGGTCCGCCTGGCACGCTTCCTGCTAATCAGTATTCTGTCCGCCGACGGGCGCCACGGGGCGTCGGCCGGCCCGTTCACAGTTGAAGCTTGGGAGGAAGCAGCGATGTCCGCAGATGACGTGCTGAAATCGGTTCAGGATAAAGAGGTGAAGTTCGTCGATCTGCGCTTCACCGACACCCGCGGCAAGGAGATGCACATGTCCATGCCGGCAAGTATGTTGGATGCCGACTTCTTCGAGGACGGCAAGATGTTCGACGGCTCGTCCATTGCCGGATGGAAGGGCATCCAGGAGTCGGACATGATCCTCATGCCCGATCCCGACAGCGCCGTTCTCGATCCCTTCACCGACGAGTCGACGCTGAATCTGCGTTGCGACGTCATCGAGCCGAGCACCATGCAGGGCTACGAGCGTGACCCGCGATCGCTCGCCAAGCGAGCCGAGGCGTATCTCCGCTCCACCGGCGTCGCCGATACCGCCTACTTCGGTCCCGAGCCCGAGTTCTTCATCTTCGACGACGTGCGCTGGTCCGCGACGCCAGCCGGCGCCATGTACCGCATCGACTCCGAGGAAGCGGAGTGGAACTCCGAGCG
>CBDTYP010000148.1:0-7450 GCA_965364645.1 uncultured Gammaproteobacteria bacterium
CCCGGCGTCGGCGCTCATGCCGGCGGATCCAGGGCCCGGCAATGTCGCGCGTGCCAGCAGACCTCGACCTCGTCGTTGGCGCCGAGACCGCTCTCGGCCTGACTGTTCTGAATCTTCGCCTCCAGGCGCGTCCCGGAGGGAAGGTGCAGATGCACCAGCGTGTGGTCGCCGCGGAACTCCATGCCCGCAATCCGCGCCTTGTAGCGATTGGGTGCGAGCAGACCCTCCGGGTTTACGAGCAGGCGCTCGGGACGTATCGAGAGGCGGGTGCGGGCGCCGGCGCCGGAGACGTTGATCGCGGCCGCCGTGACCTCTTCGCCCGTATCCAGGGTCACGCTGCACATCGTCTCGTCGAGACTCGTAACGGTTCCCTGGAGCATGTTGGTCTCGCCCATGAATCGCGCGGTATAGGCGTTCTGCGGTTCCTCGTACAGCGCTTCGGGGGTTCCCGTCTGCTGCACGGCGCCGGCATTCATAATGGCGATGCGATCAGACATCGCGATGGCCTCGGTGTGATCCTGGGTCGCATACACCACGGTGTTGCCGATATCGACGTGGAGCTGGCGGATCTCCTCTTCCATCCGGATCGCGAGATCCATGTCCATCGCGGCCATCGGCTCGTCCATGACGATCACGTCGGGCTCGAACACCATGGCTCTCGCGAGCGCAACCCGTTGCTGCTCTCCCGCCGCGAGCCGCGCGGGGCGCTTGTCCACCAGCGGACTGAGACGTACCCGGTTCAGCGCCTCACGGGCGCGCTTGTTGGCGTCGGAGCGGGTGACGCCGCGCATGCGCAGTGGATACGCGACGTTCTGCAGCGCGGTAAGGTGGGGGAAGAGCGCGCGGGACTGAAACACGACGCCGAAGTTGCGCCGGTGTGCCGGAATGTCCGCGATGGACTGTCCCTTGTAGAGGATGTCGCCGGATGTGGGTGTGTCGAAGCCCGCGAGCATCATGAGCGCGGTGGATTTGCCGCCGCCGGAGGGGCCGAGGAGTGTCAGGAACTCCCCCGCATGCACTTCCAGGTTCATGCCCCGCAGCGCGCTGCCGTCTTCGCCGAAGTCCTTCGACACATCGACGAACTTCAGCAGGCAGTCGCCGCCGTCACCTTGTGACTCGGTTTCTCCCATTCCGCCTACGCGGGCGTGAGACGTTCACGGGCGAGGGCCGGCAGGCAGTCGTCCGACAGGGGGTCGATGGCGGTGAAGTCGCGGTGGGCGATCCACTCGGGCCGCTTGAACTGACGTATGTGATTGTCCACGTGACAGAGGCTCAGGTACACGATGGTGCGATCCCAGGGCGACAGGTTCGCCGGGGAGCAGTGCACCAGGTTGCAGTGGAACATGACCACGGAGCCCGCCGCCCCGGTGGGCGCCACGATGCCCCCGTCTTCGACGAGCCGGGCGACCGTGTCGTTGTCCAGGGTCCAGAGGGGATAGCTGGTCGTCTCGAGGTCATGCCCGGCGTCGAGCTTACCGTGCTCGTGGCTTCCGGGGATGAACATCAACGGTCCGTTGAATTCGCTGACAGTGTCGAGGAACACCGCGATATTCATGGCGCGGGGCTCCGGCATCAGGTCGTCCCTGGCCCAGGTGCCGTAGTCCTGGTGCCACTGCCATACTTCGCCGTCGAAGGCGGCCTTGGCGTTGATCTTGTACTGGTGCATGTAGACCGGTCCGCCGAGCAGCTGCATGACGGGATCGATGAGGCGCGGATGCCGCCCCAGGCGACCGAAGGCTTCGTTGAAGGTGTGGGCGGCAAACGTGGTGCGGACTGCTTTGCCGCTCTTCTCGCGCACGTTTTCGGCGCGGTCCTGGGAGAATATGCCGTCGAGCTCCCCGGTCAGCACCGCGATTTCGTCGGCGTCGAAGACATCCGCGATGAACAGGTAGCCCTGGTCGCGAAACTCGGAAACCTGGTCGTTGCTCAGCTTCATGGAAAGGATCCGTCGCTCCGGCTGTACCGATCCTGTTTACTGCCCGCAAGCAGCGCTGTCAAATCGGCGGCGGGCTCAGTTGGCCGGCACCGTCCGCTCTGCCGCCCAGGTCCGTAGCGCATCGACCCGTTCCGCCATGACGACGGACAGCGGTCGCGTGTCGCGGATCTCCTTCAACGGCACCTCGGTATCCACCGACCCTCCCCGCGCGTGGCTCGCGTACAAGCCGGACACCACCGCCTGTTCGATCTCCGCGCCGGAGAAGCCGTCGCTGGCGTCCGCCAACGCCGCCACGTCGACATCCCGGGTGCGCAGATCGCGCTTCTCCAGATGAATCTCCAGGATGCGCCGGCGGGTCTCGAGGTCCGGGAGGTCGACGAAGAAGATCTCGTCCATGCGCCCCTTGCGCAGCAGCTCCGGGGGCAGCGTCTCGATGTCGTTGGCCGTCGCCACCAGGAATGCACGCTCGTCGTTCTCCGCCATCCACGTGAGCAGGGTGCCCAGCACGCGCCGGGAGGTCCCCGAATCGCTGCCGTCGGTACTGAGGCCCTTCTCGATCTCGTCGATCCACATGACGCAGGGCGCCATGACCTCCGCCTGATTCAGCGCCTCGCGCAGGTTGCGTTCGGTCTCGCCGTGGTACTTGTCGTAGAGGGTGCCGAAATCGAGGCGCAGCAGGGGCAGGCCCCAGGAGCCGGCCACCGCCTTGGCCGCGAGGCTCTTCCCGCAGCCCTGCACCCCGAGGAGCAGGATCCCCTTCGGGATGTCCAGGCCCGGCTTGTCCAGGGTGCCGGCGAATACCGGCTCGCGGAGCGACAGCCACTCCTTCAGACGGCCGAGTCCGCCCACTTCGGCGAAGCGCGCGGTATCGTACTCGTAGGAGAGCACGCCATCCTGTCCGAGGAGCTCGAACTTGGCCTCCATGATCTCCGGCAGGTCCTCCTCGGTAATGGCGCCGTCGTCCTCGATGGCTCCCCGGGCCAGGCGTTTCGCGTCCCGCTCCGGCAGGCCGCCGAGATTGTCGATGAGCCGATCCAGCAGCTGCTTGCGGGTCGTCACGTTGCGACCACCCTGGCGCCGCGACCAGGTGCGGGCTTCCTCGAGGACGATGCTCTTCAGCTGCTCTCGATCGGGCACGCTCAGGCCGAAGCGCGCGCAGCTGCGGGCGATCTCCGGGGGTATCTTCACGGCGTGGGAGACCAGCACCACCGTGTGTCCGAGCAGGAGCCGGTTCTGGGCGATGTCCTTGAGGAGGCGCACGTGCACCGGGTCTTCCAGGTAGGGATGGAAGTCCGACAGGAGGTAGATCGCCGGGTCCCGGGCCATCTTGATCTCCAGCAGCACGTCCGTCGGCTCCCGGATCTCGTTCGGGGGTTTGAAGCCGCGATCCAGGCGCTTGAGCCCGTCCGTCACGGTCCAGTGGAAGAAGGGCTTCGCGGCCCGCGCCACCGCCTGGCGGATCAGGTCGATAATCCGGCCCTCGTCGTGGCTCTCCACGACGACGATGGGGATACCGGAGTCCAACAGCACTCCGAAGTCCTGGATATCACCCATGGGCAGCCCGGGAGGATCGGCTATCCGGTGCGAGATCCATCACAATTCCCGGGTGAAATTCATCACAGTTCGCCCCCAATGCTGTCTCGGGCGGGTGGATGACGGGGTGTTCGTTGTACACACTTCTATATACGCGCAAGACGTCCGGTTCCATGATCAACGCAGTCACTAAAGGTTTGACCCAAAAGTCCGCCGTTATCAAGGGCGGCCCCCCGGTGACCCGGTCCCGGGCCTTCGCCCTGTGGCTCGCGTTGCTGGTCCTTTACTTCCTCATCCTGCCCACCGCCGCGGACACGCCGGACCCCCGCGGGACACTCTCGGCCCTGGATCGTCCCGGGGAGAGCACCACCCCCGCGAGCCGACACGAAGCCCTCCCGCGCCGTCCCTAGCCAGCCCCTGGGCGCCGTTCAGACTGGATTCAGCCAGCACGCGCTATCCTGGGTCATCTTTCCCGGGTCATACTAAGGGCACTGTGAGCAGCCTGCGACGCGGCCTCTTCGCCGCCTTCCTTTTCGCCGGGGCGTACCTGGCCCTTCCGCCCGCCGCGGCTTACGCCGGGGAGGACGGCCCCCCTGTCGCTCAGGTGCTGCTGCTCGCCCAGGCCGCCGGCGCCGTGAGCGCCGACGAGGCGGCCGCCCTCGTGCGTGACGCGAGCGGTGGGCGCATCCTCGATGTGCGACTCGACGAGACGGCCGAAGCGCCGGTCTATCGCGTGAAGGTGCTGTTGGACGGCGGCAGGGTGCGGGTCTACCGGGTCGACGCCCGCACCGGGCGCATCGTACCGTGAACGCCGGGGGCCGGGCCTGATGCGGGTTCTCGTGGTGGAAGACGAGCACCATCTGCGCGAGCAGCTGATCACCCGTCTGCGCGACGAGGGCTACGCCGTGGACGGGGCGGCGGACGGGGAGGAGGGCGCCTATCGCGGCGCCGAGTTCTCCCTTGACGCGGCCATCGTCGATCTGGGCCTGCCGGGGATCTCCGGTATCGACATGATTCGCGGCTGGCGGGACGCCGGGCGACGCTTCCCGGTGCTGATCCTCACCGCGCGGGGTAAGTGGCAGGACAAGGTGGACGGCCTCGAGTCCGGCGGCGACGATTACCTCGTCAAGCCCTTCCACATGGAAGAGCTGCTGGCGCGGCTGCGGGCGCTCATCCGCCGTTCCCGGGGCTGGGCAGAGCCGGTGCTGCGCCGCGGACCGCTGGCGCTGGATACCCACGGGCAGCGGGTCGAGCTGGCCGGCGAGCCGGTGCCCCTGACCGCCTTCGAGTACCGCATCCTCGAATACCTCGTGCTGCACGCCGACCGGGTGCTGTCGAAGAGCGAGCTCGCGGAGCACGTCTACGACGAAGATCAGGACCGGGACAGCAACGTCATCGAGGTGCTGGTGGGCCGCCTGCGGCGCAAGCTCGACCCGGACGGAAGCCTGCGGCCCATCGAGACGCTGCGCGGACGGGGCTACCGTTTCCGCCTGGATGCGGATCCCGAGCCTGAGCCCCGGCCCTGAGATCGTCGGGTGCTGTCACTCAACGCGCG
Source organism: uncultured Gammaproteobacteria bacterium (assembly GCA_965364645.1). Lineage (GTDB taxonomy): Bacteria > Pseudomonadota > Gammaproteobacteria > HK1 > HK1 > JAABYT01. The sequence goes on from CBDTYP010000148.1 coordinate 5,025, forward strand.
TCTGATGCTGTCCGCCAGCCTGGTGCTGGTGGCGTTCCTGGGTCTCACCGGTCTCGCGCTCGAACGGGCCTTCCAGCAGGCGGGCCTCGCGGCTGTCGAGGATCGCCTGCAGGGTCAGGTGTACACGCTGCTCGCCGCCGCCGAGATCGACGCGGGGCGGGGCCTCGTGATGCCGCTTGCGCTGCCCGACGCGCGGCTTTCCTCGCCGGACTCCGGGCTCTATGCCCGGGTGGTGGACGACGCCGGTGACGTCCTGTGGCACTCGCCGTCGCTGCTGGGCATCGAGATCCCCTTTCCGGTCCCGGAGGCCGACGGCGTCGCCGCGTTCGCTCCCATCAGGGCCGGTGACGGCCGCGAACTCTACGGGCTGTCGTTCTCCGTGCAGTGGGAGCTCGGCGCCGGCGGCGCGCGCAGGCTCGCGTTCCAGGTGGCGGAATCCCGCGACATTCTGGGGAGCCAGCTGGGGCACTTTCGGCGCAGCCTCTGGGGCTGGCTGGGCGCCGCGGCGCTGGCCCTCGTTCTGGTGCAGGGGTTGGTGTTGCGCTTCGGCCTCGCGCCGCTGCGCCGGGTGGCGGTGGAGCTCGCCGACATCGAGTCCGGCACCCGGCAGTCCCTGTCATCGGGCTTCCCCAGGGAGCTTCGGACCCTCACCGAGCGTCTCAACGCGTTCATCGACACGGGCCGCAAGCGCATGGACCGATCCCGGAACGCCCTGGCGGAGCTGGCCCACAGCCTGAAGACACCGCTCGCGGTGTTGCGCGGTCTCGTCGACGGCGACTCGGACCGGGACCAGGTACGGGAAACCCTGGCCGAGCAGACGACCCGCATGCACCGCACCATCGACTACCAGCTGCAGAAGGCGGCCGCCTCGGGCCCCACGCCGCTGGCGCCGCCGGTGGACATCGGCCACCTGGCCCATCGGCTCAGAGACTCGATGCTGAAGGTGTACGGTCACAAGTCCCTGGCGATCGACATGGAAATCCCCCGGGGCGCCGTCTTTCGCGGCGACGAAGGCGATCTGATGGAGCTGCTCGGCAACCTGATGGACAACGGGTGCAAGTGGGCCCGGCATCGGGTGCGGGTGCGGGTCGGGGCGGTGGAGGACGGCGCGGGGCTGTCGATCGAAGTCCACGATGACGGCCCGGGCATTCCGGCGGATCAGGCGGATGCCGTCCTGGGCCGGGGTGTGCGAGGCGATGCGTCAACCCCGGGGCACGGTATCGGTCTTGCGGTGGTGCGTAATCTGGTCGTCGAGGCCTACGGCGGCGAGGTGCGCATCGGCGCGAGCGACCTGGGCGGTGCCATGGTGACTGTCCAGATGCCCTAGGTTGGAACGTTGGGCTTCGCCGCGCTCAGCACCAACCTACAGGGAAGTAGAGTACTCATGTAGGTTGGTGCTGAGCGCAGCGAAGCCCAACACCCGAGGAGCAATCACGCGGCGAGGGCGGCGATCTCCCGCTCGGCCAGGGCGATCCATTGATGGTGGATGCGCGCGTAGTTGCGGGGCGCCCGGCGCAGGGCCTGCAGCAGCGACTGGTAGAGTGCCTTCGCCTCTCCCGGCCGACCGAGGCTCGTGAGCAGGAGCGCGTAGCGGCACAGGGCCTCCGGATCGTCGCAATAGGACGTCAGCACCTCGTACTCGTGCAGGGCGTCCTGCACCTCGCCCAACGCTTCCAGGCTGCGGGCATAGAGAAGGTGTCCCACCTCGGAGCGGAAGTGCGGGTTCTCGGCGATCAGGCGATCCAGGGACTGCTTGGCGCCGTGAAAGCGTTCCAACGCGAACTGGGAGCGGGCGAGACCCAGGAGGATCAGGGGATCGTTATGGCATTCACCGGCGTCCAGGCTCTCGAACAGGTCGGCGGCCTCGTCGTAACGGCCGTGCTTGAGGCAGACCAGGGCCAGGGCGAGGCGATTCAATAGATTGTCGGATACGGCCAGGGCGGCACGACGTTGGTGCAGCTCACGCTCCGCATCCACCGGGGCCCGCCGTGCCGGCGGGTGTCCCGCGGGTACGCGGACGATACGGAGCATCCACTCCCATCCCATGAGCAGGACATAGAGCAACGCGCCGACTCCCGGCACCATCAGTATCAGGAGGAGCCAGCCGTCCCGGCGATGGCGCTGGATGGCATGCAGGACCAGGACCACATGCAGCAGGACGCAGAAGATGAGGAATGCAGGCACGAGAAGACTCCCGAAGAGTGAGGGACGCTGTGTCATGAGTCTTATCGTGGCGTTGCGGCGGAAACTTTACGGCCGCGGGGGTTCCGGGACGCCCATATAGGGGATGGCGATCACAGAAGAGACCCGGCACGAACGAACCGTGAACGGCCACCCTGGTGGCGAGAGCTGCTGGTCAACTCGCCTCCGGGACCCGGTGGCCACCAACGTGCGGAGCTTCTGAGATAGGGACTACCGAGCGCCGT
>CBDTYP010000149.1:0-7396 GCA_965364645.1 uncultured Gammaproteobacteria bacterium
GCGTCGCTCCACGCCCGCAATGCGTCGGACTCGCGCAGACCCTCCATGCCGACCCGGGTGAACGTCTCCGGGCGCGCGATGTCTTCGGCGAGCGCTTCCATGTCGGTGCCGAGATCGAGGCAGCGGTTTGCGGCAGCCCGCGTCATCTGCGCGATGAGCGCGCGGCCGGTGTCGAGATCGACGCCGTTGTCGTGGAGCCACGTGGCGGACGTTTCCATGAGCGAGTACACCCAGACATAGTAGGACGCGGCGACGGCCGCCACCGCGAACGTGTCTTCGTCATCGATGACGTGGACCGGACCCAGGTGCTCGAAGAAGCCCGCCGCCGTCTCGTCGGCCGGATGGATGCAGGTCGGGCTGTCGCCGACGGTGGCGCTCAGCACCGGCATGGCGCGCACGGCCCGGGCCGATCCGACGGCCTGCTGCACGCTCGAACGCGCGAGCGCCGCGGCTACCGATACGACGACCTGACCCGGCCGGAAACGCAGAGCCCCGGCAATCGCGACCACCTGGTCCGGGCGCGCGGCCAGAATCAGGTGATCGGCGCGATCCACCACCTCCTGGTTGTCCGTTGCGACGGCCGTCGGGAAGCGTGCGCTCAGCTCCCGGACCCGGGTCTCGCCCCGCGGCGACAGGAGCAGATCGAACGGCGCCTCGGCGCGGTAGATGCCCTCGGCGATGCTGGCGCCGAGTTGGCCGACGCCGATGATTCCCCATGTCGGATTCGGTCGTTGCAATCAGGCTCGCCCCTACGCCTGCCTGCGCCCGGCCAGGACCTGCAGGTGCTCGTCGACGCAGTGCGGAAGCTTGTTGATGTTGTAGCCGCCCTCGAGCATCGCCATCAGCTTTCCGCCGCAGTGTTTGTCGGCGGCTTCCATGACCCGCGCGGTCATCCATCCGTAGAATTCGGTGCTCAGGCATATGTTCGCCAGGGGATCGTCCACGTGTCCATCGAAGCCCGCGGAGACAATGATGAATTCGGGTGCGAACGCATCGATGGTGGGGAGAATCTTCGCGGTGAAGGCCTCGCGGTACTGCGCGTCGCCGGCGCCCGCGGGCATCGGACAGTTGAGGGTTGCCCCATCGCCGCGCCCGATGCCGGTCTCGGAGTAGGCGCCGGTGCCGGGATAGAAGGGGTACTGGTGGGTGCTCACATAGAGCACCGACGGATCGTCTTCGAAGGTGTGCTGGGTCCCGTTGCCGTGGTGCACGTCCCAGTCGAGGATCAGGATCTTGTCGAGGCCGTGCTCCTTCTGCAGGTAGCGGGCCGCGATGGCGACGTTATTGAATAGACAGAACCCGAGGGCCTGATCGTGCTCCGCGTGATGGCCCGGCGGCCGGCTGAGCGAGAATGCGTTGTCGACGTCCCCGGCGACGACCCGATCGGCGAGCACCTGGGCGCCGCCGGCAGCCAGAAGGGCGACGTCGAATGACTCTTTCGACACGCCCACGTCCATGACGTCGAGGAAGGGCAGCTCCTGGTCGCAGGCGTTGCGCGCCCTGGTGATGAGGTCGGCGCTGTGCACGCTCTCGATCCAGGCTTCGTCGGTGGTCCGCGGCGCGAGCATCTCCAGTTGCCCGAACCAGTCCTGGCTCTGCAGGTGCGCCATGGTGTTGGTCAGCCGCTCGCGCCGCTCGGGATGCCGGGCTCCGGCGTCGTGGTCGAGAAAGCGTTCGTCGTAGAGAAATCCGGTCGTCATCTGTCCCTCCGCCTCGCGTTTAGTCTGGCGTTTCGAGCCGCGTTTGTATATCGATCTCGGAGTGCAGCGTTCGATGCACCGGGCAACGATCGGCGATGCGCAGGCAATCCTGGCGTTGCTCGTCGGTGAGGTCGCCCGCGAGCTCCAGCTCACGCTCGACGCGATCGATCTTCCCCTGCTCGGTCTCACAGTGTTCGCAGTCGCGCGCGTGAATCTTGTCGTGCTTCAGTCGCACGGAGACCCGTTCAAGCGCCATGCCCTTGCGCTCCGCGTACATGCGTATCGTCATGGCGGTGCAGCTGCCGAGCGAGGCCAGCAAGAGCTCGTAGGGAGAGGGCCCGCTGTCCTGGCCGCCATAGGTCGTCGGCTCGTCGGCGCGAAGCCGGTGCCGATCGGTGTAAATGTCTTGAGCGAACTTTCCGTCGCGTTCCACGACCAGGAGCGCTCCGTCGGGTACCTTCGGGCGCGCCGTGGCGTCCTCCTGTTCCCCGTCGAGGAGATAGCGCCGAGCCCATGCGCCGACGGTCGACGCCACGTACTCCGAGTCGGCGCGCCGCGTCAATAGATGATCGGCTTTGTCCAGCGAGATGAAGCTCTTCGGATGTTTCGCCGCGAGGAAGATCTCGGATGCATTGTCGATGCCGACGATCTCGTCAATGGGTGAGTGCATGACCAGCAGGGCCTTGCGCATGTTGGCGATGCGCTCGGCGAGGCGTTGCGACGCGATGTCGCGGAGGAAGTGACGCTTGATGGTGAACGTCCTGCCCGCGAGCTGCACTTCCGCTTCTCCTTCCGCTTCGATCTCCGTCTCCTTGTCCTTCAAGAGATGGGCGACGTGTGCGGGGTCGCCGGGCGCCCCGATCGTGACGACCGCCCGCGCCTCCGGAATGTCGCCGGCGACGGCGAGCACGGCGGCGCCGCCGAGGCTGTGGCCGATCAACAGCCGCGGCGCGGCGTAATGCTCACGTAGCGCGTCGGCGGCGCACAGGATGTCCGCCACGTTGGTGGAGAAGTTGGTGTTGGCGAATTCGCCCTCGCTGTTGCCGAGGCCGGTGAAATCGAAGCGCAGAACGGCGACCCCGCTCGCGGCCAGGGCGCGGGCGATGCGCGAGGCCGCGGCGATGTCCTTGGAGCAGGTGAAACAGTGGGCGAAGAGGGCATAGGCGGCGATGGGGCCCTCGGGGTGCTCCAGAAGGCCCGCCAGCGTGTGGCCTTCGGCACTCTCAAACTCGAATCGTTCCTTGCGAACCTCCGAAACTGGGACCTGGTTCATCCTGTTTCTCCCCGGTGATGCCGCTATTTCCGGCGTATGCCGGGCGTCGAGGCCCGAGCTTACAACGATCCGCGCCATTGGGCGGCCCCGGAGCATCGTCCCGGGGCCGGAAATGTCTGCGTGCTATGCTTTTTTTGTCCTTTTTGTAACCGAGCCTGCGCCATTGACCGTTGCCGATCGAACCCAGGTTGCCCTCCCGGTGGGACACCAGATCCACTGGTACGAGATACGCGCCGTGGTGGGACAGGGGGGATTCGGCATCACCTACCTGGCCAAGGATGCCAACCTCGATCACCTGGTGGCGATCAAGGAGTACCTGCCCGCGAATCTGGCGGTCCGCTCCGGGGAGAGCACCGTGCATGCGGTGTCGGAAGGCCGATCGTCGGTCTTCGACTGGGGGCTGGAGCGATTCGTCCGCGAGGCCCGCACGCTGGCCAAGTTCAAGCACCCGAACATCGTCACCGTGTTCAGCGTATTCGAGGCCAACGGCACCGCGTACATGGTCATGGAGTACGAGCGCGGCGTGAATCTCGAGCAGGCCATCGATGCCGGGGTCGCGTTCGGCGAGGCCGAGCTGCTCGGGATCGTGCACCCGATCCTCGACGGTCTCGAGCTCGTGCACGGCGAAGGGTTCATCCATCGGGACATCAAGCCCGAGAACGTGTTGCTGCGCAAAGACGGATCCCCCGTGCTGCTCGACTTCGGCTCGGCGCGGGAATCTCTGGCGGGTGAATCGCCCACCCTCACTACCCTGGTGACCCCCGGCTACGCGCCCTTCGAGCAGTACCAGGACGATCGTCACAGCGCCAAGCAGGGACCGTGGAGCGATATCTACTCCCTCGCGGCGACGGTGTACCGGGTTATCCAGGGCGAAGGGCCGGTCGACGCGTTGACTCGGGTCAACTCCAAGCTCGACAACTCGCCGGACCCGCTTACGCCGGCCGTCGAGGTCGGCGCCGGCACCTGCTCCCGGCAGTTTCTCGAGGCCATAGATGCCGCCCTGAGCTTCGACATCCAGGATCGGCCCCAGGACGTCGCCGAGTGGCGCGGCATGTTCCCCGCGGGCGGGCAGCTTCCCGATATGCAGGGCGCTTCCAACGCGAACCTCGCATGGGCGGAGTGGGAATCCCGTCAGAGCGCGAAGTCGCCGAGCCAGCTGACGGGGCTGCGCGGCGCGCCCGGGGGCGGCTCGAAACCGCCGTGGCGGTCGATACCCCGGGTCGTGTGGCTGGCGGCAACCGCGGCGATCCTGCTCGGCGCGATTATCGCGTTGTATCTCTTCGAGGAGCTCGCGGAGTCCGAGCAGGCGCCCATCGCCCGCGTCGTAGCCCTGGCCCCGTCGTCGGCCCGGGACGACGAGATCGGCGAGCTTCTGCGCCACGCCGCCGAGGACATCGATGCGTTGAGGCTCACGACCCCGGCGGGCGAGAACGCCCTCGAGCGATACCAGAAGGTGTTGACCCTGGAGCCCGAGAACGAGGACGCGCGGCGCGGACTCGAGGTCATCGTCATTCGCTACGTGACGCTGGCCAACACGGCGATGAGCAACGGCGATCTGGAGAAGGCCGAGCGCTACCTCAACAGCGCCGGCGGTGTGATTCCCGACGACAAGGGCGTCGCGCTGGCGCGCAACATGCTGGCCGCGGCGGCGAAATCACGGACGGAGACGACGGCTTCGAGCGAGACGCCGGCCGCCGTGCAGGAGGCCGCCCCCGAGACAGCGCCCGCCGGGCCGCGCAAGGTGGCGGTGCTGCCCTTCTGGGGTCGGGAAAGCGTTCAGAGCGCGCAGGAGGGCACCGACGTGAGCGTGGAGCTCAGCGAGTTCGTGCACAATTTTCTGCGTAACCGCGCGGCGTTGGAAATGGTTTACTCATATTATCAACCGGGCTTCGAGCACGATGCGGTGAACGCAGCCGGCGAGCTGTGGAGCGGCGACGCCGTCAACAAGGTGCCGAGTCTCGGCGTGCTGAAGCGTCTCGGCCGCACCCTCGGTGCCGATGCGGTGCTGGTGTACGGCTACGAATCGCGGCCCGGAGCCGATGTCCGCATCCAGATCTATCTCGTGGACGTGGAGGGCGGCAGAACCATCCAGCGCGAAGGGGAGCTGGCGAAGCTCGCGGAGGTTACCCGAGAGAGCTTCGAAGATCTGTCCGGCGCGGAAAGGTAATCGTCATCCGTCGGCGAACCCGCGCTCCGCCAGGCGCTCGGCCAGGTACTCCTCCAGCGCCCGTCTGCCGGGCTCGTCCAGCCTGAGTCCCGACTTAGTGCGGCGCCAGAGCACGTCCTCCGCGCTCCGCGCCCATTCCCGGCGTACGAAATAGTCCACCTCGACGCCGTACAGATCGGCGCCGAAGCGTGGGCCCGGATCGCCTCCTCCCGAATCGCCGGCGAGCACCTCGCTTGCGAGGCTGCCGTGGCGCCGGACGAGAGCTTCGAGGAGGGTGCCCTCCAGATCGGGGTAGGCCTTTCGCAGCGCCGAGAAGACGGCCGGGATGCCGCCCTCGGGGAGCGCGCCTCCGGGGAGAGGGCGTTCGGCGGTCCAGGTCGGGCCCGCGGCGGGGAGCAGGGGCGTCAGCATCTCGAGCACGCTTTCCGCGAGCTTCCTGTAGGTCGTGAGCTTGCCGCCGTAGACGCTCAGCAATGGCGGGCGGTCTTCGTGCCGGTCGAGCTCGAGCGCGTAGTCCCGGGACACCTCCGACGCGCTGGACGCGTCGTCACCGAACAGCGGCCGGACACCGGCGAAGCTCCACACCACGTCATCCGGGCCGCATGCTCTCGCGAGGTAGCGATTGGCTGCCCGGCACAGATAGTCGATCTCGTCTTCGCTTATCGCCGCCGACTCCGGGGCGTCCGACACGACCACGTCCGTGGTCCCGATGAGGGAATAGTCGCCCTCGAAGGGAATGACGAAGACCACGCGCTCGTCGTCGTTCTGCAGGATCATCGCGTGATCTCCGGGATGGAGCCGCGGCACGACGATGTGGCTGCCTTTGACGAGGCGGATCTGGTGGCGCTGCTCGGCGCCCGGGATGCGGTCGAGAGCCTTCGTCAACCACGGACCCGCGGCGTTCACGATGGCCCGCGCCCGCAGCTCGCTCGTCCGCCCATCCACGCTGCTCTCGAGCACCGCGCGCCAGCCGCCCTGGTCCGGCACCGCCGAATCGAAGCGTGTGCGCGTCAGGATGCGCGCGCCGTGCTCGGCGGCGTCCATCGCGTTCAGCACTACCAGGCGGGCATCGTCGACCCAGCAATCGGAGTAAGCGAACCCGCGCCGGAAGCCCGGCTTGAATGCCTCGCCACAGGCTTCCGCGCCGAGGTCGATGCCCCGCGAGGCCGGCAGCGTGACCCTGCGGCTCAGCTGATCGTAGAGAAAGAGCCCGATGCGGATCATCCAGGCCGGGCGCAGCGCTGGCACGTGCGGCATGACGAATCGCATCGGGCGCACGATGTGCGGCGCGATGCGCAGCAACACCTCGCGTTCCGCCAACGCCTCCCTGACCAGCCGGAACTCGTAGTGCTCGAGATAACGCAGCCCGCCGTGGATGAGCTTGCTGCTTGCGGAGGACGTGGCGCCGCCGAGATCGCCCTGCTCGCAGAGGGCGACGCGCAAGCCCCGCCCGGCCGCGTCCCGGGCGATCCCGACACCGTTGATGCCTCCCCCTATAATGAGCAGGTCGAGGGGCTCGGTCGGCGTGTCGGGCATGGGTCGATTCGCGACGGGATGGAAAAAGGTTTACTGGTGGAACGGGCAGCGGAAAATCCGGTCAGGCATGGTGCACGACCAGCAGCGTGCCTGTCCACCTGCTCGCGGGCTTTCGGCAGATGAAGGCATTGAGTGCGTTCGACGCCGAGGCGCGGCGCGGCGTGCGCGGTGTGTTTCTGGACATCGACGACACGCTGACGAGCGAGGGGCGCCTGACCGCACCCGCCTATTCCTCCCTGGAACGCCTGTCGGAGGCCGGCGTCCTCGTAGTCCCGATCACGGGCCGGCCGGCGGGCTGGTGCGATCACATCGCGCGGATGTGGCCGGTGGATGGCGTCGTCGGAGAGAACGGCGCGTTTTACTTCCGCTACGATCGCGCGCGCCGGCAGATGCGCAAGCGTTACCTCGCAGGCGACGACGAGCGCCGGGCATCGAGGGCGAAGCTCGAGAGCCTGAAGCAGTCGATCCTCGCGCAGGTCCCGGGTTGCGCCGTATCCACCGATCAACACTATCGAGAGACGGACCTGGCTATCGATTTCTGCGAGGATGTCGAGCGACTGCAGCCGTCGGCCATCGAGCGAATCGTCGCGCTGTTCGAAGAGGCGGGCGCCCGGGCCAAGGTTAGCTCCATACACGTCAACGGCTGGTTCGGTAGCTACGACAAGCTCGGCATGACCAGGACGCTCATGGACGAGTGTTTCGGTATCGATCTGGACGCGG
>CBDTYP010000150.1:0-7333 GCA_965364645.1 uncultured Gammaproteobacteria bacterium
ACGAGCGGGCAGAGCGACGGGCCGACGGTGCGCTGTTCTACCACTCCAAGTACATCCGCCCCCGCTGGTCGCGGGGGAAGCGCCGGATCGCGAAAATCGGGCGGCACATCTTCTATTGATGTTGGGCTTCGCTTCGCTCAGCACCAACCTACAAGACGCAGTACCGTACGTTGGTGCCGAGCACCGTAGGTTGGTGCTGAGCGAAGCGAAGCCCAACACAAAAACTAACTGTCTTCCTTCTTCTCCGTCGTCTTCATGAGATCCTTCTTCGTGACCCAAATGTACTTGGTCCGGTAGTTGGGAATGACATAGACCCAGCGCTCGAGGTCCTTGTTCAATCTCGCAACCTCCTCGCGCACAGCGACGGCGCTGAGAAGATCCGTGCTTTCCCCTTCGGCCTGCACTCCGCCGGGGAGAAACTCCGGCGAGACCAGCGACTCGTCGAACGATGCCGTGACCCAGGCCAGGGTCCGGTCGCCGTCCTTCGCGCCTCGCAGCACCGCCCGCAGCCCGTCGAACGTGGTCATCTCCACGACGAGGACCTCGTCGGGGACGCTGACCTCCGACGCCTGCACCACGTCCTCGAGGTCGAGGCTAGCGAGCGAGCGGCCGAGGTCGTTCAGCTTGAACTTCGACTCCGTCTCCTCGCCTTCCGCAACGCCGACGAGGTTGAATGTCTGCTGCGACGGCTTCTTCTTGCTGACGGTTACCGTCTCGCCATCGGGGTGCGTTACGGTCACCTGACGCACGCGGTCGCGTTCGACCTTCAGCACCTTGTCGTCCAACCATTCGATGACGCCGACGGAATCGGAAAGCTTTCCCTGCACGAGCCAGGTCTGCGCCATCGCGGGCTCGCGGACGAAGTACTCGTTTTCCTGTGGGTCCGCGCGCCCGAGTCGACTGTTTCCGATAATGATCTCCGCCAGCGTGTTTCCCGCGGCGTTCTTGAAGCTGTACTGAACCGCGTTGCCGTTCTCCGCGCTGATGTCGTCGAGTCCGATCCTCTCGTAGAGATCAGGATTGCTCGTCTTCGGCTCGATGCGCGACAAGCGGGCGGCGCCGAGAACGAGCTTGCGCGCCTCTTCCTGGTTGGCGGGGTAGTTGTTCTTCTCGGCCACGACCCAGCGATCGCCCTCCCGAACGAGCGTGAACGTCTCGCCCTGGCCGACACCCACCACCGTCGTGATGTCGTTGACACGATCGAGAAGCGCCGGGAACAACGGTTCTCCGGCGCCTGCCACGCTGCTCCTGTCCTCGCGAACCATCACCGCCGTGACGCCGATGACCACGGTCAGGACGATCAGTATGAGTAACGGCTTACCGCGCATGTTCTTTCAATCGACTGTGTCAGTGGGCCGGAGCGCTGGTGCGATGGCGTCGCCGATGGAGCTGCCACATCCCGACGATTAGTCCGCCGATGCCGATCAGGATCGGGATCAACGCGATGTTGACGAACTTGAGGCGTGTATCCAGCCTGTCGATGTCTCTGCGCAGATTGCGGCGGACGTCGCGGAGATCCTTCCGGATCGCCACCTTCTCCTGGCGGAACCGCACCAGCTCCTGCTGCTGCTCGGGGCTGAGGATGAGGCTGCTGTCGCCACCCTGCTTCGCCTTCTCGAGCTCGAGCAGGCGTTGTTCGGTTTCCTCCAGGCGCAGGATCAGCTCCTGTTCCTTCTGCCGGAACTCGAGCTCGGCCTGGCGGCGGATGTCGGTGACCCGCTCGAAGGGGCGAATGAAGCTGCCCCGGTTGCGAACGCTGATGAGGTCGCTGCTGCCGACCAGGTTGTCCAGCGCGTTCACCATGAAGGCGCCGTTGGCGGCGCTCGGTATGGCGATTCGATTGCCGAGGAACTCCTGCACCTGGACCCAGAAGCGATCGGCGAGAATGTCCGTGTCGGCGACGACGATGACGTTGATGTCGGCGCTGGACTCCGCGAGATGCTCCCGGGGCTCCTTGTCCGCGTCGTCTTTCTCCTCGCCCTCCTTGGACTCCACGGGCGGCGGCCCGTCGGGGAAGGCGGACTTCACCGGACCCTCGATGCGCGCGGCGAGCACCAGAGGGTTACCCACCGGGAGGTAGTCCCGCAGGAGGTCCTGGGGATCGGCGTTGGGATCCGCCAGGCGGCTCGCATCGAAGAGCGCGGCGTTCTCGCTCGTCTCGATGAGCGGGCGGAAAGTCGTCGTCGCGTTTTCCAAGGGCTGGAGATAGCCGGGCGACGCGAAGGTGATGTTGCCGAGCTCGGCCGTGACGGTGTCTTCCTGGTCGAAGAAATCCGGCAGGACGTTGAGCCACACGGGATAGTCGATGGTGAGTATCTCCTGCTGTCTCTGCATGCGCACCTTGGCGGCGAGCTGCAGATCACCCGCGACCTTGCCGGGCTCGGACTCCACTCCCCACGAGGCGAGCAGCGTCGCGAGCTCCGAGCTCCGGGTCGGCGCCATCATCGTCATGCCCGGCTGCTGCTGGGGCCGGTCGCTCTCGGAATGGGGATCGATGAAGACCAGCGCCCTGCCGCCCCCGAGCACGAACTGATCGATGGCATAGAGCGTAGCGTCGGCGAGCGCCTTGGGGTGCACCAGCAGGAGAACGTCCACACCCGCGGGGATCTCGGTAGCGCCGGCTTCGATCGCCTCGACCTCGAAGAGCTTGTCCACCTGCTCCATCACCGCCCATTCCGGCGCCGCCATGCCGCGCAACGCCGCGTGGGGGCCCGCGCCCTTCAGCGGCAGGCTGCTCAGCAGGCCGATGATCGGCAGCTCGGGGCTCGAGAGGTTGTACACCATGCGCGTGATGTCGTACTCGATGAACGACTCGCGGCTGGTGCTGAGAAAGGGGATGATGTCCTCGTCGTCGACGGAGTTAGTGCCGACGAGCCCCATGTAGAGCTTCTCCTGACCGCCCTCCAGGGGAACGCCGCTCAGTCCGTAACCGACCGCCCGATCTTCTTCCTCAGAGAACGGCTCCGGATCGATGATGCGTACCTCGACCATTCCCCCGGACGCGCGCTCGTACTCACCGAGCAGACCCTTGATCCGCGTGGCGTAGCCGTTGATGGCGGGCAGACTCCGCGCCTGGCGCTCCGAGAGATACAGCCGGATCGTAATGGGCTCTTTCAGATCCGCGAGGATATTACGGGTGCCGTCCGATAGCGTGAACAGACGGTTCTCCGTGAGATCCACGCGCGCCGCGGTGAACACCGTGTTACTCAAGATGTTGACGGCGAAGAGCAGCACGAGCGCCACGATCAGGCCTGCCATTGAAAGCGTCTTCGTATTCACCGTCAGTCTGCCTTCTTGAGGTCGATGACGACCGCGTTCGCGAACAGCCAGAACGCGATGAGGGAGACGAAATAGACGACGTCCCGCAGCTCGATGACGCCTTCGCTGATGGCGTTGAAGTGGCTGAGGAAGCTGAACGAGCTCACCGCCTGCACGACGAACTCCGGCGCCCAGACGCTGAAGAAGTCGAGCAACAGCGGGAACCCGCTCATCACGAACCCGAGGCACACGACCGCACTGACCACGAACGCGATGACCTGATTGCGGGTCAAGGCCGACATGCACCCACCGATTGCGAGGAAAGCGCCGGCCATCAGGAGACTGCCGAGGTAGCTCGCGAGGATCACACCGTTATCCGCGTTTCCGAGATAGTTGACGGTTATCCAGAGGGGAAAGGTCAGCAGAAGTGCGATACCACTGAACGCCCAGGCAGCGAGGAATTTCCCCAGGACGGCCTGAGTGATCGTCACCGGCAGAGTCAACAGGAGCTCGATCGTGCCGCCGCGGCGCTCCTCGGCCCACAGACGCATGGCAAGGGCCGGGATCAGAAACAGGTAGAGCCAGGGGTGAAACTGAAAGAAGGGCTGCAGATCCGCCTGGCCGCGGTCGAAGAAGCTACCCATATAGAAGGTGAAGATCCCGCTCAAGAAAACGAAGATCGCCAGGAAGACATACGCAATAGGCGTCGCGAAATACCCAAGGAACTCGCGCTTGAAGATGCTGATGACGTTGCTCATATCATCATCCCTTCGCGCCGTCACCGAGCGTCACGTTCCGGAAAACCTCGTCGAGGTGGCCGCGCTCGACCCGGAGCTCCTCGATCTCCCAGCCGCGCTCGCGCACCATGCGGCCCACCTCCTCGATGAGCATGGCGTCGCCTTCCGGAAACACGTGCAGGCGCACGCGCCCGCCGGACTCTTCGTCAAGCTCCACGCCACGCACGCTCGCGAGTGCCGCCAGCTCGTCGCGGATGCCGTTCGCCGCGTTGCCGAGCGCGGTGATGCTGATCGCGTTGTGCATGACCGACCGGGCGACGAGCTCCGCCGGTGTCCCGTCGGAGACGATGCGCCCTTCGGCGATGATGATGGCGCGGCTGCACACCGCGTCCACCTCTTCGAGGATGTGGGTGGAGAGGACGATAATCTTGTCCTCGGACATGCCTCGGATGAGCTCGCGCACGTCGTGTTTCTGATTCGGGTCGAGGCCATCGGTGGGCTCATCCAGGATGAGCACCTCCGGGTCGTGGAGGATCGCCTGGGCGAGCCCGACCCGGCGCTTGAAGCCCTTGGAGAGCGTCTCGATGGGTTTGCCCAGCACCGATCCCAGGCTCACCAGCTCCACGGCCCGATCGACGCGCGTATCACACTCCGCGCCGCGGTAGCCGCGAATCTCGGCGATGAAGCGGAGGAATCCCTTCACCGTCATGTCCCCGTAGAGCGGCGCGCCTTCGGGCAGGTAGCCGATGCGCCGCTTGACCGCCACCGGGTGCAGCGCGATGTCGTCGCCGCCCACCACAACGCTGCCGGCGTCGGGGGCGATGAAGCCGGTGATCATCTTCATCGTGGTCGACTTACCCGCGCCGTTGGGGCCCAGGAAGCCGAGCACGTCGCCGCGGGCAACCTGGAACGACACGTCGTCCACGGCGGTCAGCTCACCGAAGCGTTTGCTCAAATTCCGAACTTCAATCATGGGCAAAAGATTCCGAGACGGTCCGCCAGACTACCGAGTCCCGACGGGCATCGTCAGCTTAATATTCGTTAACGCGGGACAGTCCGGCGACGGGTATGCGCAATATAGGGATCTGGATAATGATTTCAAGCCCGACTTCGACCCGCGGGAATGCGATTTGTCTTGAAAATTCCGGCGGATAGCCGATAGTGGAGAGCCGTGAAGACCACCGAAACACCGCTCTGGCTGTCACTGGCGACAGTCCTGCTGCTGATCCCGTCGCTGGCGGGGGCCGGCACCCTGCCGCTGCCCACCCGGGACGGCGTGCCGACGCTTGCGCCGCTGTTGCGCGAGGTGACCCCGGCCGTCGTCAACATCTCCGTGAAGGTGACGGCGCCGGCGCACCAGAATCCGCTCATGCGCGATCCCTTCTTCCGCCGCTTCTTCGAGGACTTTCAAGGCCAGCCCCGGCAGCGCCCGCAGCTCAGCGCGGGCTCCGGGGTGGTCGTCGATGCCCGGCGGGGCTACGTGATCACCAACCATCACGTCATCGAGGAGGCCGAGGAGATCGTCGTCACCCTGAAGGATCGGCGTAAGCTAGCCGCCCAGCTGGTCGGCAGCGACCCGGGCACCGACATCGCGCTCTTGAAGGTAGCCCCGGAAGGCCTGACCGAGCTCGAGCTCGGCGACTCCGAGGCCCTCGAGGTGGGCGACTTCGTGGTCGCCATCGGCAATCCCTTCGGGCTCGGGCAGACCGTGACATCCGGCATCGTCAGCGCGCTCGGGCGCACCGGGCTCAACATCCATGGCTACGAGGACTTCATCCAGACCGACGCCTCCATCAACCCGGGCAACTCCGGCGGCGCCCTCATCAACCTCAAGGGCGAGCTCGTCGGCATCAACAGCGTCATCATCGGCCCCTCCGGAGGCAACGTCGGCATCGGCTTCGCCGTGCCCAGCAACATGGCGCGCTCCATCGTCGAGCAGCTGGCGGAGTTCGGCGAGGTACGCCGCGGGCGGCTCGGTGTGCTCATCCAGGATCTCACGCCGGAGCTCTCCGAGGCGCTCTCCCTCGACATCGCCGACGGGGCGGTCGTTACGAAGGTGGAGTCGGGCTCGCCGGCGGAGGACGCCGGCATCGAGGCCGGCGACGTGGTGGTCGCGGTAGAGGGCGTGGCCGTCGCCAGCGCCGCCGATCTCCGCAACCGGGTCGGACTGGTCCGGGTCGGCGAAGACGTGAAGGTAACAGTGATTCGCGACGGCGCGCGCCGGGAGTTCCGGGTGCGGGTGGCGACCATCGAGCGCGTCACCTACTCCGGCAGCGAATCGGCGCCCCAGCTCTCCGGCGCCGTGTTCCAGGCCATGGGCCGCGAGCATCCCCTCCACGGCCAGATCAACGGCGTGGTAGTCGCCGACGTGGAGCGCAATAGCCGTGCGTGGCGCAACAATATCCGCCAGGGGGACGTCATCATCGCCATCAACCGCGAGCGCGTGCAGAGCGTCGAGGAGCTGAGCCGCGCGCTGCGCAGGACCGGACGCTCCATCGCCGTCGATATCATCCGCGACAAGTCACAGCTGCTGATCGTCATCCAATAGATCCGGAGGAGCCCATTCCATGTCCGCGCCCCACTTCCATCTCTTGAGCAACGCCCCCACGCCGGTCGCCCCCTTCAGCCACGCGGTGGAGAGTGACGGCTGGGTCTTCCTCACCGGCCAGATGCCGACGGATCCCGATGACGACGCGAAGCCGCTGCCGGACGGCGTGGAAGCTCAGACCCGGCGAGTCATGGACAACCTGATCATCGTGCTGGAAAGCCTGGGCCTCGGCCTGGGGCATGTCATCCAGGCCCGCGCCTACCTGACCCACTTCGAGGAAGACTACGCGGTCATGAACGACACCTACGCGAGCTACTTCCCCGCCGACCGCCGCCCGGCCCGCACCTGCATCGGCGTCACCGGCCTCGCCCGCGGTGCCCGCGTAGAGATCGACATGCTGGCCCGCCGCCCGTAGTGAACAACCGGTCCCGAGGTTCTCCTGCTGCTCATGGCGTCCGCCGTGCCCCTGAGCTTCGCCACCTGGCAGACGCTGCTCGACAACTTCGCCATCCACCGGGCCGCGTTCACCGGCGCGGAGATCGGCATGCTGCAGAGTCTGCGGGAGGTGCCGGGCTTCCTCGCGTTCGCCGTCGTGTTCCTCCTGCTGGCGATGCGCGAACAGACCATCGCGCTCGTATCCCTCGCGCTGCTCGGCATCGGCACGGCCCTCACCGGCTGGTTCCCCACCGTGCTCGGCCTCTACGTGACCACCGTGCTCATGTACATCGGCTTCCACCCCGCGGCGGCCGGCGGCAACGACTGACGCGCCCGGTGCCGAGCCGATGACACT
>CBDTYP010000151.1:0-7332 GCA_965364645.1 uncultured Gammaproteobacteria bacterium
CCCCAGCGAAATCCCAATAACAAGACCGCCAGGCTCTATGCCAGGAAGCTCCACAAGCTTCGAGGTTGTCCCATCGCCATTCATTACCACACCGAGGAAATCGTGCCGCTCAGGAAGCAGCGGATTACGGTGCTGGTCTCCGAGTATGTGGAAGGCGAGCTTCTTTCCGCGTTCCTCAAGCGACAGCCCGGCGGAAGGCTGCAGCCCACCCAGGGAATCCACCTGCTGTATGCCCTCGTCGTCGGCATGCAGTGCATTCACCAGGCCCGGGAGTACCACGGCGATCTGCACTCGGAGAACATCATCGTCGAGAGCTACGGCCTGGAGTTCCAGCTGAAGATCCTCGATTTCTTTCACTGGTCGGGCCCGAAGCGGGCGGTCTTGCAGGACGACATCTGTGACCTGGTGCGTCTGCTCTACGATTCTCTCGGCGGCGCGCGTTTCTACTCGAAACAGCCCAAGCAGATCAAGGCCATCTGCCTCGGGCTCAAGCGATCGTTGATTCTCAAACGTTTCCCGACGGTTACTCACCTCAAACATCATCTGGAGGCCTTGCGTTGGGATTGATCGATCGGACGCATCTGTTTTTCGAGCAGGACCTCCTGGAAGACACACTATTCAATTTCGCGGGAGGTTCCGCCGCTCTCTTCTCCATGCGATGCCCGGGGAAGGAAACGCCGAACGAGGATGCGGTCGCCATCATTCCGACCGGAGCGCACAGCGGCGTGTTCGCCGTCGCCGATGGGCTCGGAGGCGCGCCGGCGGGCAAGCAGGCGTCGTACCTCGCGATCCAGTGTCTCGCTCGCGCCGTTGAGAAGGCCGCCCGGGAAGGCGCCGAGATTCGCACGGGCGTTCTGGACGGGTTCGAGTCCGCCAACGAAGACGTGCTGGCGCTCGCGCTCGGCGCGGCGACCACGTTGACCGTGGTCGAATTCGACGGCGAGCTCGTGCGCCACTATCACGTCGGCGACTCGATCGTTCTGCTTACGGGGCAACGGGGCAAGGTCAAGATGCAATCGATCCCGCACTCCCCGGTCGGCTATGGGGTGGAGGCCGGTCTCCTCGACGAGACGGATGCCATGCACCACGAGGATCGGCACGTGATCAGCAATGTGATCGGCAGCGCGGACATGCGCATCGAAGTCGGATCCGCCATCAAGATTGCGCCGCGGGATACTCTCCTGCTGGCGAGCGATGGACTCTCCGACAACCTTCACATGCCCGAGATCGTGGAGTGCGTGCGTAAGGGGCCTCTGGCGAAAGTTGCCAGCGAACTCGCGCGGCAGGCACGCGAGCGGATGGAATGGGAAGGCGAGGGGGACCCTTCCAAACCGGACGATCTCACCTTCGCGGTCTTTCGATTGTCGCCTTAGACTCCCACGGGACCTTCACTTTCTCTCCGGGTGCCTGTCGACTTCCACGCGGCCTTCCGGTGTCACGTGAATGCGATACGTCGTCTCGTCTTCACACGTGACGATACTGTCCCGAGTTCCCCGCATCTCGTGGGACACGACGCGCCCGCACTCGTGTCCCGCCAGGTTGACGATGGCGAAGAGCTGTCTGCGCATGAACGCGTCGTGATCGGCATCGACTACCGAAGCGGCGCCTCCGGGGTCCGATCGATTTTCGACGACAATCCCTTTTTCCTCGCTGACGCGTATGCGATACAGCCGGTCGGCATCACAGGACACGTGATAGTCGTTCGGGATCGGATTCGTGAATGCAACGACCGTGTTGCATGGATAGCCCGCGAGAACGATTACCGAGCGCAGATCGCTTTGCAGCTCCTCTCTGGTCAGATGATGGGCCGACTGCGACGCGGCGTCCATGGCCAGGATCAAGAGGAGCGGAGCGAGCAGGTTCCGGCAGGTGAGGGTGGAGGCCATCATCGCGTCAAATTCCCGCGAACTTGTTCGCATCGGCGAGCATCGCCCACAGCTTGTCCCGTCCGTTCTCGATGGACTCGACCAGCTCCTCGTCTTCGTCCTGCAACAGAACCACGAGCTTGTGGACCATGACCTCGTAGCGTTCGTGCAGCTGCTCGAGGGATTCCTCCGCGCCCCCTTTGTCGTGATAGTCCTGGACCATTTTCAGGAATCCATCGATATCCAACTTCAAAGACAGCTTGGTCAGGAAACCGAGGGCCCTGGAGTGGGAGATGCGATCGACGAGCGCTTCGAGATCGAAGTCGTCGCCGCTGTCGGCGTCGTCCAGGCTCGACTGCTGGGCGAGCACCGGGCCCGAGAGTGTGAACAGGGCTACCCAGAGCAGGACGCGAGGCTTCATGAGTGAGGGTCGGGCGGCGGTCTTCCCTGTGCCTGGATGATCCTTGGAGATTTCCCCATAATGACCCGTCCCACGGATTTTGGCCAGCGGTCGAGGCGGCGACTCCCGACAGTCCATCTGCGAACTCTTTAGACCATGCCGGCTAACCCTTTTGAAGACCTGATCGTCAGAGCGCGCTCCGATCCGCGGCACGTCGTTTTGGCGGAGGGCGAGGACAGCCGGGTGATCGAGGGCGCGGCGCGGATCGTGGCCGAGGGCGTCGCGTCGCTGACGTTGCTCGGCCGGGAACGGGTGATCCGAGAGAGCGCGGCGTCGGCGGGGTTCCCGGATCTGCCCGTCGCGATCGTGGATCCCGCGGAGTCGGACAAGAGAGATGAGTACGCGGCCGAGATATTCGGGCTCCGCAAGGGCAAGGGTCTGACCCTCGACGGTGCAAGGGAGCTGGCGGCGGATCCCTTGTACTACGCAGACGTGATGGTGCGCATGGGCCACGCCGAGGGTTCCGTGGCCGGAGCGCACTACACGACTGCCGATACTGTACGCGCCGCCATCCAGATGCTCGGCGTCAATGCGCACTACAGCCTGGTATCGAGCTTCTTCATCATGGTATTCGACGAACCGTTTCATTCGGTCCGGGGCGCGTTGCTTTTCGCCGACTGCGGTCTAGTGATGAATCCCGACGCCGCGGAGCTCGCGGAGATCGCCATGGTGTCCGCCGACACTGCAAACACGATGCTCGGGTTGGATCCGAGGGTGGCGATGCTGTCGTTCTCCACTCGGGGCAGCGCAACGCACCCGCTCGTGGACAAGGTCGCCGCCGCAACGGAAATCGTCCGCCGGCAGCGCCCCGACATCTTCGTCGATGGGGAGGTGCAGCTCGATGTGGCTGTCGTGCCTGAGATAAGTGCGCGCAAGGCACCGGACTCACCCATCGCCGGGCGCGCGAACGTATTTATATTTCCCGATCTGCAGGCGGGCAATATCGGCTACAAGCTGGTGGAGCGACTCGCTGGCGCCCAGGCCATCGGCCCCATTCTTCAGGGGCTCGCCAAGCCGGCCAATGATCTGTCGCGGGGATGCAGCGCCGACGATGTGTACAGGGTCACCGCGGTAACCGTTGCCCAGGCTCAATCCCAAGCTCAGGCGTCGGAGTGATGGCCGGCGATCGCATTCGTGTTGCCCTGGTGGGCGCCGGATTTTTCGCGCGCTTTCACCTGGATGCCTGGCGGCGGATGGAAGGCGCGCGGCTTGTCGCCGTATGCGATCGCGACCCGGAGACTCATGGCCACGTTTCGGACGCCGGTGAGCCAGTCGAGATATACGAGGATTTCCACACGATGCTGGACGCCGAGAGTCCGGACGTGGTGGACATCGCGACGCCTCCGGAGACCCACCTGTCCCTTGTGGAGGCCGCGGCCGATCGGGGGCTATCTACTATCTGTCAGAAGCCTCTTGCGCCGACGCTCGACGATGCGCTCCGCGTCGTGGAGACATGCGAGCGGGCCGGCGTCGTGCTCGCCGTTCACGAGAACATCCGCTGGGCACCCTGGCACCGGGAGATCGCGCAGCTCATCGGCGCCGGGACACTGGGGAAGTTGCACCGTATCGGCATGCGCCTGCGTCCGGGGGATGGCCAGGGCGCCGAGGCGTACCTCACGCGCCAGCCTTACTTCCAACGGATGCCCCGGTTCCTGGTCCACGAGACCGCGATCCACTGGATCGATACCTTCCGCTTCCTGATGGGAGAGATCACTGGAGTCTTCGCGCGCCTGGAGCGGCTGAACCCTGTCATCGCCGGCGAGGACTCCGGCGTAATCGTGTTCGCTTTCGAAAGCGGGGCCACCGGCTACTTCGACGGCAACCGGCTGAACGACCACGTGTCCGATAATACGCGCCGCACCATGGGAGAGATGTGGGTAGAGGGCTCGGCGGGCGTGTTGCGCCTCGACGGCGCGGCGCGTCTCTGGTGGAAGCCCCACGGCGAGGCCGAGGTCGAGCACGTCTATACATGGCAGGACCGCGGCTTCGCTGGAGACGCCGTCTTCGCTACCCAGGCCCACGTGATATCTCATCTTCGCGACGGCACGCCATTGGAGAATTCCGGGCGTGCGTACCTGCGAAACGTACTCATCGAAGAAGCCGTCTATCGATCGAACGATGAGTCTCGCTGGATCGATACGAATCCAGCCTGATGGAGACGATATGAACGAAACAACACTCCGCGAGCAGATCGTGCTGTACGGGAAGTCGCTGTTCGATCGAGGACTGACCATGGGCAGCTCCGGTAACATCAGCGTGCGCGTCGAAGACGGCTGGCTGATGACGCCGACGAATGCGTGTCTCGGCCGGCTGGATCCGGCGGCCGTCTCGAAGCTCGACGCGGATGGCAATCACATTTCCGGTGACGCTCCCACCAAGGAGGGGTTCCTGCATCGCGCCGTCTACGGGGAGCGCCCGGACGCGGGGGCCATCGTGCATTTGCACTCGACTCACTCCGTGGCCGTATCCTGTCTCCCCGACGTCGATCCGCGCGATGTCCTCCCGCCCCTGACGGCTTACTACGTCATGCGGGTCGGCACCCTGCCGCTCGTGCCCTACCACCCACCCGGCGACATGGCACTTGCAGATGCGGTGCGCGGGCTTGCCGGCAAGCACAGCGCCGTCCTTCTGGCGAACCACGGTCCGGTGGTGGCCGGGAAGAATCTGGAGGCCGCTCTCTACGCGACCGAGGAGCTGGAGGAGACAGCGCGGTTGCACCTGCTCCTGCACGGGCGAAGCCCCCGCTGCCTGACCAGTGAGCAGGTGGCGGAGCTGCGGAAGCGCTGACGGCGTCCAGTAGCGAACGGTGAATCCCCTCGAGCGCAACTCTGTCGGCCGAACCTCTCTCGAGGTCACCGCGCTCGGCTTCGGCGGCGGCACGCTGGGCGATCCTTACGAGTTGACCGAGGATTCCCAGGCGGATGCGACGTTGAAGCTCGCATACGACGCGGGCATCCGCTACTTCGACACCGCCCCCTGGTATGGAAACACCAAGAGCGAACACCGTGTCGGCCGCTTCCTGCGTCGCTGTCCCCGGGATACGTTTACCCTCGGCACGAAGGTGGGCCGCGTCTACTTCCGCCCTGAGGATCCGAGCGCGTTCGCCTCTTCGCCGTGGGCGGCGCGATGGCGCGGCGGGTACTCCTTCGACCTTCGCTTCGACTACAGCGCCGGGGGCGTTACGCGATCCTACGAGGACAGCCTCCAACGGCTCGGGTTGAACGGCGTCGACGCGTTGGCGATCCACGATCTCGACTTCAAGCACCAGAAGAACGAGAAGGGCGTCAGCGACGCATTTCGGCAGCTGGATGCCGGCGGCGGATTCGCCGTGCTGCAGGCGCTCAAGAGCCGGGGCGAGATCCGCGCCATCGGGGCGGGCGTCAATCACATCGGGATGATTCCCCGCTTCATCGCCGACTTCGACATGGATTACTTCCTCCTCGCCATGCCCTACA
Organism: uncultured Gammaproteobacteria bacterium; assembly: GCA_965364645.1. GTDB lineage: Bacteria > Pseudomonadota > Gammaproteobacteria > HK1 > HK1 > JAABYT01. The sequence goes on from CBDTYP010000151.1 coordinate 5,781, forward strand.
CGCTCCTGGACCAGAGCGCGCTGGACGAGGAGCTGCCTCTCTGCGAGCTCCACGGAATCGGCGTCATCATCGGCGCGGTGTTCGCATCGGGCATACTGGCGACGGGGGGTCGGCCGGGATCCCTCTACGGCTACCAGCCGGCCGAGGCGCCGATGGTGGAGAAGGTGGGACGCCTGGAGGCTGTCTGCCGGCGCCACGGCGTATCCCTCGCGGCGGCGGCGCTCCAGTTCCCGCTCGCCCATCCCCAGGTCGTCTCGGTCATCCCGGGGCCAGGCTCGCCCGAGCAGATGGGCGAGAATCTCGCCGCCATGCACGAGAAGATACCGGGGGATTTGTGGGCCGAGCTCAAGCAGGAGTCGTTGCTCCGGGGCGACGCCCCCACGCCCGCCTGACGAGGTTGACCGGCCCGTCGGGTTGGCGCGAGGATATGCCCGTCATTCGTCTGTTCCCGGAGAGACCCCATGGCCACGATCATGAAGCCGCCGAACGCCGCCGGCGATCACACGGCGAACGCGCTCTACTACGATCCGGCAAATGCCTTCGATTTCCGCTGGCCGCCGGTGCCGCGGCGGCAGTTCCTCGACGAGCGGGAGAGGGCCTACGACGCCGACGGGCCGAGCGGACTGATCCCGTTGGACGCCAGCGACGACCTGCAGATCCCCTGCCCGGCGACGACGCCGTCGTTGCTCGCCCAGTATCTCCGATTGCGGCGCGGCGACACGCTGACCACCAGGCAGCGGGCATCCGGCGAGGTCTACTTCGTCATGCACGGCGCCGGAACGAGTCGCGGCGGCTCCGACACGGTGACGTGGGGCGCGGGGGATGTATTCTGTCTCGCCGGCGGCAATGACACCGCGCACGCATCGGGCGGTGACGCGTGCCTGCTCTTTTGCGTGAGCGACGCGCCTCTGGTCGCGTTTCAGGGATTGGAGCCCGCCTCGCCGGAGGAGTCGCCTGTCGAGACTGTTCACTGGCCGGCCGCCGAGATCGCCAGGCGACTCGATACGGTCTATGAGCGCGAGCGTACGGACGATGAGGCCGGGCGTGCGGTGCTGTTCTCGAGCCGGGCGCTCGCGCCGGCGCGCAACATCCTGCCGATGATGGTGGCCGCCATCAACACCCTCGAGGCGGGCGGAGACCAACGGCCCCACCGTCACAACGGCGTGGCTATCACCCTCGCGCTGGAAGGCGAGGATGTCTACTCCCTCATCGAGGGCCAGCGTATCGATTGGGTGAACGGCGCCGCGCAGGTGACGCCCGCCACCGAGCTCCACTCCCACCACAATCGGGGCGGCATTCGCATGCGCAGCCTGGTCATCCAGGACGAGGGGCTGCACTACTACACGCGCACCCCCGGATTCTCCTGGGACTGATTCGTGGCTACGGGGAATGGAGCCTTGCGCGATCTGAGGTATCTCACCTTCGATCTCTACGGCACCGTCGTGGACATGCAGGGCGGGCTCACCGAGATGGTGACGCCCTTCCTGCAGGAGAAGGGCTGGGAAGGCCGGCCTCATCAGTTTGTGACCTGGTGGCGCCGCACGCACTTCGA